>JAILQA010000318.1 GCA_024699205.1 Treponema sp.
ATCTTCTGTTTTTTGCTTTTCTGTCTTTCTAAACTCTGTGATTGCCTGTTCTACGGCATTTATAAGCTCTGTTTTATCAACAGGTTTTAGAATATAAGACAAGGCTCCGTTTTGTATTGCCGATTTAGCATAAACAAAATCATCAAATCCACTGAGAACGATAATTTTAGGCTTATTTTCCAGTGCAGAAACATTTTTCATAAGTTCTACACCGTCCATAATTGGCATACGAATATCGGTAATCAAAACTTGAGGTTCATCGGTTTTACATGTTTCCAGGGCTTCCTGTCCGTTTTTTGCTTCGACAATTTTAAGTTCAATATTTTCGATTGATTTTGAAATCATCTTTGCAATTCCAGCTCTGATTAATTTTTCATCATCGGCAATTAAAATCTCTATCATATCGTCCCCCTGAAAATCTTATTTATCAGATTCACCCTTTTCGATTTCTTTATATGGAATTGGAATACTTATAGTTGTTCCTTCTCCAACCTTAGATTCTATTTTAATTCTGTAATCAGCTCCGTAAAAAACTGTCAGTCGCTGCTGAATATTCTTTAATCCAATACTACCCTTTGAATCCCGTTCGTAACCATCATCCTGTAAATAACGTTCAATTTCTTCAACTTGTTCTGGCGACATACCGCAACCAAAATCCTGAACGCTTAAAATAACGCGGCTCTTATCTTCTGAAAGTTCAGAAAAAACTCGCAGGGAAGCATCTTTTTCTTCTATTTCGATGGCATGGACAAAAGCATTTTCTATCAGAGGCTGCAAAGTCATTTTGGGGATTTCTATGTCCATAAGATTTTCATCAATATTTATATCAAGCGTAATCACATAATCATTGCGGATATTCAAAATGTAAATGTAGGAACGGATGTAATCGATTTCCTGTTCAAGAGAAACCCTGTGCACACGCCATCTTAAACAATAACGCATCATCCTTCCTAAAATCTGAATACTGTCGGCAATTTCATCCTGATCAGCAAGAACTGCCTGCATTCGGATTGTTTCAAGAACATTGTATAAAAAGTGTGCATTTATCTGATTCTGCATGGCTTTCATTTCGGTATCAGCAATCAAACTTTGTTCTGCTTTTATCTGCTCAATCTGCGAAGAAAGCTGCTGTGTCATTGAATTAAAGATTGTCTGGGTTTCTCCAACTTCATCATTTCCGGTAACAGGGATTTGCACAGAAAGATTTCCCTCTTTAACCTGCTTCATTCCATCCATTACGGAATAAACACCAGACATTATTTTTGAAGTCGCATATTTGATTATAAAATATATTCCCACACTCACAAACAAAAATAAAAGGAATACAATCACAAATACAGAAATAAATCTGTTCTGAATATCCCGCAAAGATATATTTTTAATTACAAAAAAATCTGCATCCGAACAATAATGATAGCATACAAAGTTTTTAAGGCTTCCAAAAGAGACAAAACCGTCTTTTCTTCTGTCTTCTGTGAGATTTTTGTAAAGAAATTTACTGAGAGTTTTAAACTGCCTGTCAGATATTTTTAAATGCTGATATTGAGGCGACTCTTTTATAAGTTCAACATTTTGCTGAATTCTTCGCGGACTTTCTGCAAGCTTCTGGATTTCTGATTTTTTTACCAGAATATAGGAATAACGGTCGGTTTCGTTTTCATACAAAAATGGAAAAACTGCTTCCATTCTGTAAGTAATCTGAATATAACCTATTTCTTTTGAACCTTTAGTTATTTTTCTTGTGGTACAAAAGGATGGAAACTGTAAAGCATTCTGATTTCCCAGATACATTGCCTTATAATCAAAACTCCAGCGATTTTTTTCTTCATTGCTGATTCGATTTGAACTTAAAAAAACCGGCCATCGTTCCGGGATTTTGGGATTATTTGAAAATATACGGATTGAATAGATTTTTGGGGTAATTTCGCAAACTTTTTCCAGAAAATCTGCTTTTGCAAGAAGGGTATTTATAAGTTCATCTTCGCTGCAACTTTCCGGTCGCGCTAAAAATAAAGATAATTCGGTATCGCCCCGGATAATGCTTTCTACCAGATCAAAATTGTTTTTTGCATCTTCAATGACTTTGCATTTTTCGATTAATGAAGTTAATTCTTCCTGTTTCAGTCGATTTCTTTCCCTCTTCATGTCGGCGTAAGTAATACTTAAAATAATTACAAAAATTGGCACTATTACGAT
>JAILQA010000322.1 GCA_024699205.1 Treponema sp.
TTCTTCTGTTTAGTGAATCATAAGTATATTCAACACAGACATTAGAAGCATTGTCTGGTGCATTAAATTGCTGCACTTTTATAAGCCTGTTGTGATAATCCCATTCGTATTCCCAATATTCAGTTGTTGTGTTTATTGTTAAAGTGTTACCTTCATGTTGTGCAGCTGCTGCCTTTATAGTCCGGTTACCATTGCCATCGTATTTGTACCACCATTTTCCGTCATGCATTACACGGGCTGTGTTTCCACCTGCTTTGTTTTTGTAATAAAGATAGCCTGAGGTTTCTGCATAAATCTGAATATTTAATAAGCAGAAGAGAATCAATATTGATGTGATTATTTTTTTCATTATATGTCCTTACTTTTATTTAATTATTTGTTTTAATTCTAATATGAAAAACATGTACAGTCAAAAGAAATATGGTTTCAACAGGTTGAGCAGGAAACCTTAAAATCATCGTAACTATAATTGCGCTATGATTACGGTAAGAAGGGTATCAGACTTGATGTTTATGCTGTTGGCAAGTATAAACTCTTTTTTATTGCAGAGAAGGTGCTAAGGAAAAAGCCATAGAAGATGCTGAAAACTGTCTCAGGGAAGGCGACTCTCCTGAAAAGGTAGCTCGCTGCATAGGACTTCCGCTTGAACAGGTAAAAGAAATTGCTGCAAAAATTGCAGTTCATGTGTAATTTCTTTATGGAAGAATAGCTATTTTACAGACAACTATACAACCCCGCAACCAAGGCAAGCAGAATTAAAATTGAAACTAAATAAACCCACCATGGAAGACTCGATTCTACATAACCACTGGCGGCACTGCTACTTTTCCGGCTAAGGCCTAGGAGTCCATTTACTCCATAAGTGCTTCCTTTTTTATTTCTTCTATTCCCGAAAGCTCCTGGCATTCCGAAATTTCCTTTGCTTAATTCAGAATCAGGATTTACCGCATATCCGCAGGTAGGACAGCCGGCTTTAAAATCATCATTACTGCCGATTCTACCGCATTGAGGACATCTTACAGAGGCAAAAAATTTGCCGCAGGTAGGGCAGACTTTTGAGTTTCTTGGAACTTCTGAGCCGCAGCTCTCGCAAAAAAACTTTGCTTCTTTAGACTTAGATTTCTTTTTCATAGTATTGTTCTATACGAAGACGAAAATCAAAGTCTTCAAATCCATTTTTACATTTTTCAGCTGTTGCCGAAAAAGAACTTGTTTTTTCACCATTAAAAATCGTGATATATTTTATAAAACTGCCGTCTTTTACAGAGTCTGAAAGAGCAACCTGCGCATAATCTTCATCCGGAAAATATTTACCTTTTGCAAAAACAAAGGCGCCGTATTCTTCATTCAAAACAACTTCAACATCAATTGATTTTTTTTCTGCAAATACATCAGAAAAATCTTCTACACCAAGGTCGCAAGCTTTTTTAGAATCTTCTTTTGACAAATCCTTTATATCACTTAAAAACAGACGGACAGAATTTCCTCCAATGCCGCTTTCAATAAAGCCAGCGAGAGTTTTCCAGTGACGTGGATATTCACCAGCACTCAAAACAATAACATCCGGCTGAATCTCTTCGATATTATCTAAAGCTTTTATAATCCATCTGTAGTGAATAATATCGTAACCAGATTTTTTGAGAAGGGGAGTTACAAAATCTGTTATTTCCTGCCTGTCTGATATTATGAGTGCTTTCATTTGTATTCCACTTTCAGTTACTTTTTTTACTCTGTACCAAGATTTACAACAGTGTAATCATAAATCTTCCAGATTCCTTCTCTCTGCTGAACTTTATATGTATAGCGTTTCTTTTCACTGAAGTTTGGATACTTAAACCATTCAATTACAGTTACGCTACCTTCTGTTGGAGAATAAGTAGTTTTTTCAATCTGAAAACTTTCTGGAACAGCAACAATATCATTTTCAATACGAGACTGCATAAAGTCCCCCTTAAAGGACTGAATCATTCTTGTTCTTTCTTCTGCAGAAACTGTAATATACTTTTTCTTAAGAGAAGGATTTCTCTGAATCAATGATTCAATATCCATATACAGGAAGTACTGATCCCAGAGAGATTTCTGACGTGCAATAATTGTCTGCTCAACAACCTTATCTGGAGAAATGTCCTGAGGCTTCAAAAGTTCAACTGATTCATTTCTTACAGGAACATAATTTGAAGAAGCAGCCGATGGAGAAGGTCGAACTTCAAGAGTAAGTCTGTTTGATTTTAATGTAAGATATTTTGATTTATAAAGCTCTGGATAAAAGAAGAGTTCAAGATAATAAACCGAAGGCTCTTCAATTTTCAAAAAGCTTTTTACATTTTCTACAAAGGAATATTCTTCACCCTGTTCAAGAGCAATTTCACGGAAGTATACAGTCTGATTTGTTGTACGCTTTTCAAT
>JAILQA010000364.1 GCA_024699205.1 Treponema sp.
TACAGGGCATCTGCAACTTTAACAGAGTTTGCACCTGATTGTTTTTTTATTGAAATATATACCCCCGGCTGTCCGTTAATAAAAACTTCATCACTTGCATCCTTGTAGCCCATGTAAACGCGGCCAATATCACTAAGGCGAATGCTTGTTCCATTTACTGAAGAAAGAACTGTATCTCCAATTTCTTTTACAGACGCATATTCTCCTTTTGTACGCAAAACATAATTCCAGCTATTTTCGGTAATTTTACCTCCACCTAAATCCAGGTTTTCTGCGGCAAGTCTGGCTGAAACATCAGAAACTGTCATATTGTAGGCGGCAAGACGATTTTGTGAAAGTTCAACGCAAACACAGGGAGTACGGCCACCATAAACAGAAGCTTGAGAAACTCCGTTGGCCTGGGCTAATACGCGCTTAATAGTTTTGTTTGCAATGTATTTAAGCTCGTTGTCGCTTCGGTTTCCGTGAACGGCAATATCCATAACCGGCATGTCATTTGAATTGTCCTTAAAAATACTGGTTTTTACATTTTTTGGAAGCATTTCTTTTACATTTTCTATTTTGTCCCTTACTTCGCTTCCTGCTGTTTCAAGATTTGTTCCATAATTATATTCAAGGCTGATAGTACAATAACCTTCTTCTGAAGTTGAAGACATTTTTTTTAGATTTGAAAGACTTGAAAGCTCTTCCTCAAGAACCTGAGTAACGGCACTTTCAACTGATTGTGGACCTGCATTTTCATAGCTTGCCATGACCATCAAAAAGGGTTCTTTTATATTTGGCATAAGATTAACTTCAAGATTTGAAAAAGTAAAAAGTCCTGTTAAAGAAATTAAGGCAAAAATAATGATTATTAAAACTGGATTACTAAGTGTTTTTCGTGTGATATTCATAAAATCTCCTCTTGTATTCTGAAAAGATGGCAGAAGCTATTTCGCAATATTTACAGCACTTCCGTCCTGCAAGCTTTCATGGCCCTGAACTACAACTTTTAATGGGGAAGCCTTTGTGGAATCAGGTGAAGAAGAAGTTTCTGTGTTGGAAGAATTCTCTGTATTGGACAAAGTCTCTGTATCGGAAACAAATTCTATAATGCTGCGATCCACTATTTCTTCTATAGTTTTGATTTCAGTTAAGCGGACTTTACAAATCTTCTTAGTTTCTGATATTTCGGAATCATCAATCAGATAAATATATTTTTTCCCAAGCTTATCGATAATACATGAGGTAGGAACCGAATAAACAGATTTATATTCTTTTAGATAAAGCTTAATGCTTGCAAACATGCCTGCGTTTATGCGGCTATCTGCTTTTGTAAAGTTTAAAATTACTTCTTTTGTTCGGCTTGCTTCATCTAGAACCGGTGAAACCTCGGAAATTACAGCTTGTAAACTTTCTTCAGGATAAGCTTCCAGGTAAATATCTGCTTCAAGCCCTTTTTTTAAGAAGGAAACATATCGCTCAGGAATATAAGTGATTACATGCAGTTTGGAAAGATCGCCTATTGTTACAACCGCTGTTTCTGGATTCACCCGTGTACCTTCCTTGAGAGGAATTGAAATTACAGTTCCGCTTATTGGAGAGGTTACCTCATTGAGGGCATAGCGCGAACCTGGAAGAGAAGGATCTACATAAGCAATCACATCTCCTTTTTTGACCCTTGAGCCAAGATGAACATTTGTACTCGTAATTTTCCCCTGCATAAGAGGATAAACGCTCATGGATTTTTCTGCACGGATATTTCCGTTAATCTCTATAAATTTTCGCAAATCTCTTTTTTTCAGTGCTTCAACGCGTACAGCCTGAATAATATTTTCTCTTTCTTCAACTTCGTTTTCTACAGATTCTTTTTTTGTGCAGGAAATAAGCGAAGTTAAAATAAGGGCAGAAATTGCTGCGTATAAAATGTGTTTTTTAGTAATTGCCATAATTAGTCCTCCATAAAATGACAGTGAATGCCGCTAAGCTTTTCGAGTGATATGTAAAGCTTTAAGTTTTCCAGATATTCGTTTTGAAGATTAAGTTTTGCTTCAAGATTTTCTTTAGATGCATTTTGTAAAGACAGAAACTCTGTCATTCCTTTTGAATATGCAAATTTACTTGTCTCGTAGTTTGTTTGTGTAAGATTTACAAAAGCCTTGAGAGAATCAATATTTTCTTCCTTTTGATTAAGCGACTGAACAATATGAGCAAAGTCTGCATCTGCAGATTTACTTTTTTCTGAAAGTTGAAGCTGTAAATCTTTTACAGCACTTTCAGCGGCTTTTATTGAATCTGCACCCTTTGAAAAGGAAAGTAAGTTTTCCAGTGGAATTGAAAGGCCTAGCGATGCAGAATGTTTTATTCTTCCGCCTTCATTTGTACTTAGAATTGGATTTAGCGAATATGAAAGATTTGCATTAGGACCATAGGCAGAAAGCTTTGCAAACTTTAGATTTTTTTCAGCGGCTTCAATCTGTTTATTTATATATTCAATAGAAGGAATATTTCCATTTTGCAAAGATTCCCCTAAAGCTGTTATTCTATCGTCATCAAAAAATGATTCGTACTGATTA
>JAILQA010000372.1 GCA_024699205.1 Treponema sp.
TATGGAGCAAAGTACGAAATTGTAAAAACAGAATGTTTTACAGACATTTTGGCAATTCCTGCAAAGATGGTCGTGGTAAATCCGGAAGGGTTGAACCAGTCGGATATATGTCAAATGAACGAAGTATTCCAATATGACCCAGACACATTAGTCGTTTTTACAAAGGAATTAGATGGAAATAAAGATTGAGTTTAAAACCGATGTCAAAGATGATGGATTGATACTTGTAATCGTTTTCCAGGAACAATCATACAGCAGCTTTTCATTGGCCAGACTTTCCATGAGTTTCTTATACTGAGAAAGACACAAAAGCACTTCCAACATAGATTGGAAGTGCTTTTTTGATAAGAACCTAACTTAACCAAGATACACTATATCTTTATCCTCTTCAATAACTTCAAAAAACTCTTTCGGGTAACTGATGTCTGAGCTGTTATCATTTACAATCTCATAAAATCCGCCTGTCTCGAAAATCAGCTCATAAACCTTACCTTTAGTGACATTTGTAAGTCCGTCTTTGATACAGCGGATCCTTATTTTTCTTCTCAAAATATACACCCCCGTAAATTATATTGAGATGATAAAAACCTTGAATTATCTTTACGTTTTTTTAGCTGTTCTGCAAGCTCTAATATCCAGCCTTTGTCTATACCAATAGGGTTATTGAATGCTTCTGATATAGAATTATCCACACCAGCCAGCTCATATGCTAATTTAAAAGCCAATAAAACGTTAATTAGTTCATATCGATATGGAATTTTTCGTCTTGAAGGTCCTATTTCGCCAAATTGAACCAATTCATAAAAATGCCTGTAAATCTGAGTTCGGTTTCTGATTATTGACGCTCTACATGTGGCAGGGCAATCATCTTGGGGCATAATAGAATCGTCAATTTCGTTAAGCAGTTTATCTTTTTCAGATACTGTTAGTGGATAGTTTTCAACCTCTTCCGCAAGTTTGCTAACAAATTCGCCGGTTCCAGACAGAGTTTTATACATAGTAATTGTCTCAAGGTCTTCAGCAACGTAATATGCCATATTATCAATTGATTCATGAATATCACTGCCCAGAACCTTAAGCAATAAGGAGTTAGGATACTCTGAAAAGACCATAATTGTATCGGTATCGAACCGAAAAACTTCGTTCAATTGCCTCATTTCAGATACAGATAATTGATTCGGATTAATGAATATTAACAATGCTGGAACGGCTAACACGTCAGAAAAGCATTCCGTATCAAGCACCTCATATTTTTGGCCGTAACAAGTTTTTACTGTATCCAGTTGTTCTTTGTTAAGCTTGTGCGTTATTATTTTTTTCAAGTCCTTCACCACCTCAATACTACACTATTACTGTGCCACTTCACAGCTGTACACACAGAACAGTAACCACAGCACAAGCGAGTATTAAATACTTTGTGATTCTTCATCATTCTTTCCAGCGGTTCCTGAAAAAGGTTTGCTGATGATCAGTTTTCGGTACAACTGCTGGCCAAGCTCTGTTTTTCCATTTGCTTCAATATCTGTGATTATTCCTCGATTGTATTCAGCAAAGAACAGAGAACCTAATCGATTGCGTTTATCGATAGGAAGTCTCCTCCACTCAACTCCGCAAAATAAATCCTTCAATGTAAAAATTTCTCCGCCCAAAACATCGTTTTTTACTCTTGCTTTGGCTAAATCCAATAAAGTTTCTACTGTGGTGTTCATGTCAACCATAATTCTTCCTCCCATTTTGTAATTTTTTATAACTGCTTATAAATACGATTTTGGTTTGCTTTTGTATACTCGTTTTGCAATATTTATTAATATTTTCCAGCAAATGTTACAGAAATTCTTGAAATTTGAACTTTATCTAATCAATCTTAACAATATGCAATCTACGGACGCCATAAAACGCAAAGAAAACCGTTGCGTTCTGCAGAATGGATAAAATATCAAAAAAATAACCCCGCAAAAATACGGGGTTTATCAATGTTATTTTACCGGTATCTTATAAAGGTACACATTAAAGTGTACTTT
>JAILQA010000374.1 GCA_024699205.1 Treponema sp.
ATATTTTAATTCATTTAACACAGAATTGAAAATCTCTTTGCTTTTCTTTAGCCAGAATAAGAACCTTTGCTACATAATTCCGAATCTATTTGAAATACGGAATAATTCATCTTCAGATAATCTCAGTTCGCCTAGTGCAAGTTTTGCAATCCTTTTATCTTTTAATATCTGGCCTTTCTTCTTTCCTTTTTCTAGCTCAGATAAAACAAACAATACACCAAGCTTAAAGGAATCTGAGTTAATTCCTTTTCCAATTTGATTAGATTTTTCCGAAGGATTAGAAGAAGCAGTTTTCTTTTCGCCGGATTTAATTAGTTCGTAGGCTTTATTCAGACTAATAGAATTATTTTTGATTTTAGCCAATAGCTCAGGACTTGCTTTCTTTGCTATTTCGCGCATCTTGGAAACTTGACGTGCTGATCTGTTTAATTGACGGGCAATTGCCTCATCACTTTTTCCAGTAGCGTTAGGGTCAGAACGTCTGAATTCATCTAATTTGATAAAGGCTTCAAAGTATTCGCCGTCAGAAAGTCTACGGGAATTAAGCTGCATTTTATATTCATATTCGATTGTTTCATCCCTGCTATCGAACTTCTTAACGATTACAGGTACTCTCTCAATACCTGCTTTTTTTGCCGCCATAAAGCGGCTGTGGCCATCCACGATGATAAAGGCTTCAGTTACGACAATAGGTCTTGTTTTATCAAAACCATTTAATTTCATGTCGTTTGCAATTTCAGTTACCTTTTCAGATTCCTGCTGGAATACGGCTTTAAATTCCCTGTCAAATCTAAGCTGCGAAACTTCTATCATTTTAATTTTTGTATTCTTATCTTTGTCGTTTGATTTAGTATTCTTCTTTGTAAATAATCCCATAGTAATTTCTCCTTAAGCTATTTGTTCTGCATCTTCAATTATCTGAACATCTACATCTGTGATATTTTCCGCCTTCTTGATAATAGGTAAGAAAATCTGTTCCTGTGCCTTTTCAAGCGTCTCCAATGCGTGTTCTGTTTCAAGATGTTCCGCATAATGGTCAAGCATAAACTCTGTTTTATGGCCTGAACCTGTCATTACAACACGTTTATCCGAAATCAAATCGCATACACGACTGCACCATAAATGTCGCCATGCATGAAAGCAAATTTCTTTTGGATTTGAATAACCAATATTCTTCAAAGCCCTATGAAGATATTTAAGCCAGTTTTTTGGATCTGTCGGATGTTTTGGATTTAATCCGTAAAAGACAAATCCTTTTATTCCTTCTCCATGAGGATTCATATTTGCCTGAACAATTAGCATATCCCTAAGCTGTGGAGGGATTTTTATTTCACGACTTTCGTTTGTTTTTGTTTCTTTAAGGCCTTCATATTTCGACCAGGAATGACGGATATATATTCTGTCCGTTCCAATGTCTTCAAGACGAAGTGCTGCAATTTCTCCCTGTCGCATTCCTGTATAAAAAGCAAGCATGTTTGCAAGTTTGGCAGTATCGTTTTCCCATTCAGTGCAAAAAACAGACATAGCCTGTTCCAGGGTAAGAACATTACGTTTTGCAGATTTTGCAGAACACTTGATAATTCCATCGTAACAGTTATTATTAGTCAGCCCGTGAAGGTAAGCCCACTTCATTGGAATTGTAATTGCACTTACAATTGAATTGATTGTTTTAGGAGCAAGATTGGCAACAGAATCATCTGTAAATATCTGATTAATATTTTCCCGAGTAATTTCACCAACTGATTTTCCTGCAAGTAGGGGAAACCAATATGTTCTTAATCGTGTCATTAGTGCCATACAGTAATCTCTGTGAATGGACTGTCCACGGAGTTTTTTTTCCCGTACATACGGTGATTTTGAGAAATTCCAGAAATCTTCAAGATACTGTTCAATTGGTTTGCATTGTGGGGTATTAGGAAGGATGAAAGACTGGATTAAATGGCGGTCTTGAAGTGTTTGAGCAATCTTAGAAACTTCTTCTGGCGTGAAATCATAATTTCTAAGATTATTGAAGAATGTGATTTTATCAACGGTAGTTTTATCGTTTACTTTTCCGTTTGTACGAACAGGAATATTACCGTTAACAATCCAACCCATCACAATCTTTTCAGCTTGTGCGCGGTCTTTACAACCAGTGCTTTTCTTATTTGCGTGGGTTCCATCTGGTAGAAGAAGTTTCTAAGATTGCTCAAACACTTCAAGACCGCCATTTAATCCAGTCTTTC
>JAILQA010000488.1 GCA_024699205.1 Treponema sp.
ACAATACACTATTTTCTCATTCGGCGATTCCAGATTAAAGTTTATTGCGCCATATTCTTTGGAGCGTTATGAATCTGTCGTAAACTGGGATAACGGTTATCTTGTTGTTATGGCAAAATATGCACATAATAAGGATTCTGAAGAAGAATATATTGATTTGCTTCCTATTTTGAAAAGCTTGTATATAAATCCAAAAGATTTTTTAAGTCCAATAAAATCCGTGGAGGTACGATATGCCTGATTTGCAGAAGATTTCTGATGACGCTGATATGATTGTCTGTGGTTTTGCATATAAGAAGACAGATGAAGGAATCCGTGTTTTCGATTTGAATAATGGAGTCGGTGCCGCAGTAATTTCTACAGATGGTTCTTTGATTGAAACCAATATGGATGATATAGAATTTTCTATTGCACAGAAGAATTATCTTACTAATGCAAAATATATGGAGGCATAAAAGTGCCAAAGTATTTTTCATTCAAAGTATGCGGATATTATCTTTATTTTACTTCTAAATGTATTTTGGAAGCCATGCATGTTCATGCCAGTGATTCAAAACTTACAGAAGAAGGTTCAGCCAAATTTTTTGTAAAGGGAAACGGTGATTCTGTTTTACAGGAAAAAGGCATGCTAAATGACCGTGAAGTAAATAAAATTCAAGCTTTCATAAAAGATAACTATCAGAATATGTACAACAAATGGCAGGAATATAGCAAACAAGGCTTTTTTGTTGGAAAATAAATCTTAATCATTTTAAACTAATCTCTAATAAATAGAAATGTCCAGAACAAAATCCCGGCAAAGCGATTTGCCAAACAAAAGGAATGTTTATGGATGTTTCGGTAATCATCGTAAACTACAACACAAAAAAGCTTCTCACAGACTGCCTTCGCTCGATTTATGAGCGGACGAAAGGCATTGATTTTGAAGTAATTGTCTCAGATAATGGCTCAGCGGATGGCTCCATAGAAATGATTAAGGCCGATTTTCCCCAGGTTGTCTTGCTTGAAAACAATGAAAATTTAGGTTTTGGAAAGGCAAATAACGTAGCTGCAAAGATTGCTAAGGGAAAGTATTTGTTCTTTTTGAACAGCGATACCTTGCTGCTGAATAATGCCGTGAAGATTTTCTTTGATGAAGCCGAAAAAATCAATTCTGGTGAAAAAAAAGTTTTTTTAGGTTGCCTGCTTTGTGATGAAGTCGGGAATGTCGTCCATAGTTATGAAAAGTTTACTCCGCCGGCCAAAGGCGTTTTTCGTTGTGTGATTCAGACTTATCCAGTATTATCAAAACTTTCTGCCTTTTGCAGACGGAAGAAGGCACAATTCCGACATTTTTCAAATATAAACGAAAAAGACGTGCAGTTCATAATAGGTGCTGATTTGTTTTGTCTTTCATCCGATTTCATGAAGATTAATGGATTTGACGAACAATTTTTTATGTTCTTTGAAGATGATGATTTATGCAGGCGTGCGTCTGATTGTGGAATAAAATGCCGGATTATTTCTGAGCCTAAGATTGTTCATTTGGAAAGTCGAAGCACGAAAGTAAAGAGCAGAAAAATTCAGTTTTTTGAAAAAAGTTTTTTGATTTATGCCGGACGCTATTACAGCATATTTGCATCCATGGAAATCAGATTATTTTTCATCATATATTCTGTTTTCAGAATATTCGATTTTAGGTTTACGATACGAGAACGGTTTGAAATGTTAAACAATATTTTGAGATAAAACGGAGAAAATAAAATGAATGCAAAAACATTTAGAAAGTTGACGGACATATTGGCTTTTTGGGGAAAAGTTTTTACTAAGCTGCACATTTTTGTCCTGTCAGTTTTGATTTTTAAAATGAAAGACAAGTTAGTTCTTCATTATATTGAAAAGAAATATGGAAATTTTATAGATGCTCTCCTTAAACGAAATCTTGAGACTAAAAAGTCAGAAACTCCAATATGGGTATGTTGGTTACAGGGAGAAGAAAATGCACCGGAGCTTGTAAAAAAATGTATTGCTTCAATTCGTGCAAATGCAAATGGCCATAAAGTTAATGTCATTACAGAAGACAACCTGTCTGAATTCGTTCAGATTCCTGATTATGTAATAAGAAATGTTGCAGAAAATAAACTTTCCCGAACTTCTTATTCTGATATTATCAGAAGTTTTTTGCTTGCTGAATATGGTGGAATATGGATTGATGCCACTTTCTTTATCACACAGAATCTTCCGGAAAGATATTTTAATAGTGTTGTTTTTTCAGCTGCAAAGCAACCTGAACCGAAAAATCGCCGTGCCGTATGTATTTCAGAATATAGATGGACGGGATCTTTTATTGGGTGCAATATCTGCAACTATAGTTTATTCACGTTTTTAAAGGATTTCTTTGTCGAATATGAGAAAAATGAAATTGTTTTTATAGACTATCTGCTGATTGATTATC
>JAILQA010000417.1 GCA_024699205.1 Treponema sp.
ACCGTTTCCGTATCTTCGGGGTAGGTGGCGTACCAGCGGTTGGATATGCCGGAATCTTCGGTATCCCATTTCATCTGCCAATCGCCATCGAGACTCAAAATATTATTCATGTAGGGTCCTTTATGAAATTTTCGTGGAAAAAGATAGAATTTTAGATTTGGACCGGTAGAAATATATGGCGAAAGTCACCTCAAATGACTTTTTTTTGAAAACTTTTAGAAATGTATGCCGTAAAATGCTATAATTTTTTTTTGAGGTTTTAAAATGAAAAAGATTGCTTTACTCTTTGTTTGTCTTGTTGCTTGTATGTTGGTTGGCTGTTCCCGTGACTACAGGTCGTATGAACCGAAAGAGGTTATTGCGACTGCAGTTGCGCTAAGCCTTTCTGGAGAAGCATCGCAGGAAGCTTCTCTCGTGTTGTCGCTTGTGGGTTTTTCGTGCGACTTTGATAAGAATAAAAGAGTGCATCACTGCGAGTATGGTGACGACGAGGAAATAAGGCTTTTTTGGAGCCCGTTTGACGAAAACGCGTCATATTTTTGGAACAAGGAACTTTATGGATTCCTAGGGGCTTACTATCATAATCCCGAGGTGACGAATTACTATAGTGGGAGCCTTTCTTTGATAAGCGGTGACGACCATGACAGTTACATTACCGGGTTCTTCGGAAGACTGTATTCTTGGGCGATTATGCTGTACGGAAATTCTATTGTGAACTGGTTCTTGGGGGATGACGGAACGATTCCTGAATCTGTGGAGCGTTCGCATGGGAGAAACCTGAAAGATCAAACGAACAAGGTCGGGGCAGTCTACGATGTTGTACAAAAAGCGGTTGAAGCGGTAGAAAAGGAAAAGAAGGAAAAAGAGGAGGCTTCTGAAGAAAATGGGGAGTCGCCCGAAGAAAACGAGGTCCAAGAAGAAAGTTCATCTTCAGAGGCTGTCGAAGAAAAAACGGGTGTTGTCACCGAACGTAACAATGTGACGGGGCGGCATTCGCTAAATCACTATTACTATTACATTGATGCGTCTGATGCAAAGGTTGATGAAGAGGATGACTTCATGTATAGTGTCGGCAATTTGCGGGACTCGGACAAGAATACCTTCTGGGCCTGTAATTATGAAAAAGGAGTGTACTTGAAGTATACTGTCAGGGGTGCACAAGAAGATACAGTAACGGTCTACGGGATGACCATTGCAAATGGAAATCAGAAGAAAAATTCACTATACAAGAGGAACAGTAGGGCTAAGATTGTTAGTGTGTATCTTGGCAAAATCGATGAGGCCAACCTGGTGGGGAGATTCTCTTTTGAAGATCCTGATTTGACGGAAGATATTATGTACTATGATATCGAATTTGATAACATGTATAAGATATCCGAGACAACGGAATTCTTCTTGACCATTGACGAAGTGTATGAAGGCTCAAACTGGAATGATTTGTATTTGACCGAAGCAAAACTTTTGGGAATGCCCTCTGTTGATTAAGAAAATGAGAAAGATTCTGCTTTTGTTCCTTCTTTTGGCTGGTTTAGGTTTTGCGAGAGAAACCGACCTGGCCTCTGTGAAAATTGTCGATCAAGATCATTTTTCGAAAATGATGAATGACTTGAAATCGTTGCAAAAAGAAGATAATGGAAATAATAGTGATTTTCAGAGATTAATCGATAAGGCGTCCGAAGTAGCAGAGATGTATGATCGGTGCTCGTCGATAAATCTAAGTGATGTCCTGGACACGAGTTGCGTTCACTTTTTTAATGTCGATTTCCCGGCGTTTGAAAAAATATATTTCGAAACGACTGGAGAAATGCGGATTAGTTCGGTTAAGGTTACCAACGACCTTGAAGAACGAAGAATGCAGTTGTCTAAGTGTTCGCAATTTCTGTTCGATAATATGCTTGAGGCTGAAGCGTTCTTGACGCTCCGGGGGAGAAAATGGAACGTTGAGCCTATTGACGATTATGCAGTAGAAGTCTCGTTTGCCTTTGATTTTGTTTTCGACAATAGTCGTGCGCAACAGTTGAATACCTTTGCTAATGCATGGGCCGATAAATGCGAAGAAATTATTATGACCGAGGGCGGGAAGTCTTTTGCTCCATATTTTGTGAATAAAATAGATGAACAGAATACGAAAAACCTGATTGACGGGAAAAACTTGCGCATCACCTTGGATCAGGATCTTTTACGGATAAACGTGTCGATGGAATCGCCTGCCAATATTGTGTATGAGGTGAATGGGACGCCAATTTTCAAAAGAGAAATGTTCTCCGATGATCCTTATTTTTATGTCAATATGAGGGAACTTACTGGGCGAGTTGTCGATAGGGATTTGGAAGTAGATGGGATAGATTCTACTGCAAAATTTGGCTCATGGCCAAAGAAGGCTGTTGGAAATTGGCGCTGGCTCAGGTCTAATCAAGAAGAAGCTGAGAACTATGCGGGTTCAGAACCGATAAAGCCGTATGTAGAGAAACTGGAACCCTTAGATGTTTCGTACGATGATGATGACAATGAAATTTCTACCGAGATTGACCAGGAAGAAGGATCCTCGAACAAGTTGTTTATCGGTGGCGTTGCAGCGGGTGTCGCCTCGTTAATAAGTTTCGGCGTGGGTGCGTATTTCCATTCCCAGGCTCTAGATAAGGCCGATGCCAAGCCGGCAAGTGCTGCGGAATACAACAAGAATCGTGATGACATAAAGGGTTTCCAGAACTCAAGAAATGTCGCTTACGTTGTTGGTGCGCTTTCGTTATTGCTCTCGGGTACACTTATTGTGTTGTCTTTTTGATGATTGATTTTTTTGCTTGGACTCATATGAAAAAATTATACATTCTACTGTTTGCGCTACTTTTTGTGGCTTGCTCTGATGTGGTTGGCGATTATGAGGCCGAATACGGGGAGCAGTATGCGGAATCTGGTGCGGCGAACTTGCCGTCGGAAGGGGATGACGGAAAGGTTTCTTCGCCGAACGATGGTAGCATCGGAAGTTCCTCAAGTGTGGAGTCGTCCTCTAGCAATCTAAAGAGTGAATCTGAACGTGTTTCAAAGTTCAATTCAAGTATTCAGTACCGGACACTTGTAGATAATAGGGATAATAAGGCCTATAAGACAGTAGTCATAGGGAACCAACTTTGGATGGCCGAAAACCTGAACTATGCGGATACTATTTGCATTCCGGAATTAAAGAGTGGTAGTAGTTGCTATGACGGAAGTGACAAAAACTGCAAGTATTATGGTCGTCTTTACGATTTCTTTGCGGCTATAGAAACCTGCTCCGATTCCGCCACATCGGAACTTCAGGGTGTCTGCCCCGATAACTGGCATTTGCCGCTAAGTTCGGAATGGGATGAATTGATTGCCTTTGTGACTGCTTCCGTTGGAAAAGACCTTGTCGGGAACAGCCTTAAGTCGTTAGAGGGTTGGAACGTGAATAGCAATGGTGCCGAAGGTTCTGATAATTTTGGCTTTAGAATCCTTCCTGGTGGCCTGCGTGAAGATTTTGGAAAATATAAGGAACTTGGGTACCGTGGAGCGTTCTGGGTTGCAGATGCTTCTGTGGGTAGCGCCGATTCCTATGAACTAGTTACGGCTTCAATCTATGGAAAAAAGAATACATATGTTGCATCTTTAGAGGATAAGGGACATTCCTACAGTTATTCCTTGTCTATCCGGTGTATTTCTGATTCGCTTGTCTGTAACGGGGAACCTTACGACATACACAAGAAGTTCTGTAGTGATGGAAAACTGCTTTCGCTCTGCGGCGGGAAAAACTTTGACCCGGCCGTTTATACGTGCTATAAGGATTCCATTGTCAAGATTGCTGATACGTCCAAGTTTACATGCGGGGAGAAACCTGTCAATATCCTGACCCAATTCTGCGACAATGATGAGCAAATCCATGACCTGTGCGGTGGCGATTCCTACGATGTTGCTCGGGAATTTTGCCATGCAGGGCGTGTGTTTTCTTTATGCGGCGGGAAGGAGTACGATCCCGAAAAATATACCTGCAAGAGCCAAGTGGTTATGCCTTTGTGTGGAACCGTGGCATACGATAGTAGCGCGAGTTTCTGTGGCTCCGATGACAAGGTGCATGCTCTTTGTGGTGGCAAGTCTTATGACGTAACGCAAAAGTTCTGCCTTGAAAATGAGGCTATTCCTCTTTGTGGCGGGGAAACTTATACGCCGTCAAGTTACGCTTGCGTCGATAACGAAGTTCGTCCCTTATGCGGTAGGGTTACCTACAATGCTGCGACAGATTTCTGTGCAGAAGACTTGACGGTACATGCCCTTTGTGGAGGAAAGACGTATAATGTGCAGGAAAAGTTCTGCGCATCGGGAACGGCCTATGATTTGTGCGGTGGCGATGCTTACGATCCGGTTGCTTATACTTGCTCGGGAACAACGGTACGTAAATATTGTGGAAATACATCGTACGATACGACTACGCATTTCTGTGCAGACAACGAGAAAGCGTATGAAATACAACATTTTACCTATGGCTCATTGACCGATGTGCGTGATGGCAAGACCTACAAGACCATTGAAATTGCCAATCGCATTTGGATGGCGGAGAATCTGAACTATAATGCCACGAATTCCATTTGTGATTCCTGTGCTGTCTTTGGTCGTTTTTACAAGTGGTCTGAGGATGGCTACTGCCCCACGGACTGGCATATTCCTTCGAAAGATGAATGGCGGACTTTATTGGATGCCGCGGGTGGCGATGATATCGCTGGATTCCGCTTGAAATCCATCGAAGGGTGGTCTGGCTATGGTGGCGGAATGGACTCGCTTGGTTTTGGCGGGCTTCCTTCGGGGTATCATCGTAGTTTTGTAAAGGAAAGTTACAATGGTGCAGGCAAGACTACTGGTTTTTGGACAACGGGTTCGTGCGGTAACTCTAGTTATGGAACGTATGTCTTGCTTGATGCAGAAAAAAATGAATCGGGCTTTTATTGCATAGAAAAATCTGATTACTATTATCCAATTCGCTGTATCAAGGATCTTGAGTATTTCTGTGGATCGAAAAAATATGACCCGACAGTAAAGTTCTGTGTCGATGAAAACCTGTACCCGTTGTGTGGCGGGGAAACATACAATGTCGAAACGCATACCTGCGTTGATGGGAATATTCGTGCGCTGTGCGGTACGACTCCGTACGATGCCTCGGAGCAGTTCTGTACGGAAGACCTGAATGTCCGTAACCTATGCGGAGGCCGTACTTACGATGTCGAGACGGAATTCTGTGCATCTGGAACGGTTCTTGATTTGTGCGGTGGTGTTGAATACGATCCTGTTTTGTATACATGCTCGGGTGCGACGGTTCGCAAATACTGCGGAACTACGTCGTACGATACAACCACGCATTTCTGTGCAGACAACAATAAGGTCTACGAAATACAGAATTTTACCTATGGAACCTTGATCGATAGTCGTGATGGTAAAACGTACAAGACTATTGAGATCGGTTCTCTGGTCTGGATGGCCGAAAACCTCAATTATAATGCCACAAACTCCGTTTGTGATTCCTGCGCTGTTTTTGGCCGCTTTTACAAGTGGGCGTCTTCGAGTGCCGATTATTGCCCGTCGGGTTGGCGTATTCCGTCGGAAGACGATTGGAATGACCTCTTTGACGCTGCAGGTGGGACTGCGGTAGCCGGATTCCGGTTGAAGTCCATAGAAGGGTGGTCTGGCTATGGCGGTATAGACTCGGTTGGTTTTGTTGGGCTTCCTTCGGGTTACCATCGTAGTTTTGTCAATGAAAGTTATAATGGTGCGGGCAAGACTACTGGTTTTTGGACAACGGGCTCGTGCGGAAACTCTGATTATGGGGCATACGTCTTGCTTGAGGCGAAAGAAGATGAATCGGGCTTTTACTGCTCAGAAAAGGCGTACTATTATTACCCGATTCGTTGCGTAAAGGATGTAGAATAGGTCTTTTTGGGGCGAAATTTGCCCCAAATTGACGTTTTTTCGCTATTTTAAAGAGAAATCCCTTTACAATTCCGCAAATTTTACTACATTTGGAGTCCCAATAGCAACCAAAAAAGGATTACAAAATGTATTCTATTGTTGAAACAGGTGGTTTCCAGTATAAAGTCGAGCTGGGCAAGGCCTATAAGGTCCCCA
>JAILQA010000436.1 GCA_024699205.1 Treponema sp.
CTCATTGAAAGCAGGAAAGAAAAAAGTGTCTTTGAAATGGAAAAAAGTAAAAGGAGTAAAGGGATATACTGTTTACTGCAAAAAATCTAAAAAAGGTAAATGGAAAAAACTAAAAACAGTTTCTGCTAAAAAGACAAGTTACATTAAGAAAAAATTAAAGAGTGGTAAATCATATTATTTTACAGTAAAGGCTTACAAAGTAATTAATGGTAAAAAAGTGTATGGCAAATTTACAACTAAAAAAGTAAAAGTTAAATAATCTAATACCTCCAAGGCAGAGCACACTGCTTTGGAGGTTTTTGCTTTAGTAGTCGCGATAATCGTCATCATAAAGACTGTTGCATCTTTGACAATCGTCATATGGTCTTGGCATTGGTCTGTGTGGCGGCCTGTGCGGTGGTCTTCCGGGTCTCATAGGTGGTCTGTGATTGTGATGTGGTCGACAACAGGAGGAACATCCGCAACCACGGTTATTACCGAATAATACATCAAAAATATTGTTAGCCATAAAAACTCCTTTTTCTTTATAATATGCTGATCTGATGCTTTCGTGCAAAACAAGCTCACTTGAAACAGTAAATTCAACTTTGTAAGATTAAATTCTACCGAAGATAAAATCTTTGCTAAAAAGATAGTTTATCTTCGGTATTTTTATGGTATTATGGAGATGAAAACTTGGAAATTTACGGATTTTTGAGCACAAAGTATCATGAGTACAATTTAACGCTTTTTTTGAATTGTTAAATTCTACCCTGTTAATAGTGTTTGAAATTTGATTCGTGATGCCGGTTTTTTCTATATTTTTATTTTAGAAGTTCTGGGGTCAGATTGATGTCATTTGGGGAAATGAGGACTGCTCCCAGAGCATCTAAAATATCCTGTCCATAAAGAATCCGAAACATCTCATACGGACTTTTGTCGCCAAGATTTGCACGTCGGTATGAGTTAATGTGATTCATTATCAGATTGATTTTCTCTTGAGTGAGATTATCAAAAGAAGTTCCTTTAGGAAGGATTCTTCGGATAAACTCATGATTGTTTTCTATAGCTCCTTTCTGGTAAGGAGCAGAGGGATCGCAGTAAAATATCCGTGTTCTTAATTCATTATCTTCATCCATTTCCAAAGACAGAGGATCAGAAAACTCACTTCCGTTATCGGTGAGGACTACCTGAAAGAGTTTTTTGAAATTTTCAGGCGATAATGTCTGGTATAATTCCTCAAAAATATAAAATACAGAAGCAGCTGTATTGCGTTCGCGTAAGAACGCAAGCATGAATTCAGCTTTGACAAAATGGATTGTCAAAAGAACTTTACCGCCTTTGGTGCCAATGACGGAATCCATTTGCACAACAGGACATCCGGGAACTGAAGAAAGATATTTCTGAAAGTCTTTGTAAGTTCTTCCGATTCGGCACCCCCTATCAACCTTGAAGTTATCATGGTTACTTTTTCTTGGACGGCATCGAACCTTTCTTGGAAGATCTAAATTGATTGCCGAAAAAAGACCGGCATCAACATAGTTATAAATGGTTTTTTCCGAGAACATAATTTCAGCCTTATTATTAGAACATATATGATGAATGGATTGTCCTTTTTTGATTAATGGAGATATAAAACTGTTTAATGATGAAAGTTCGTTTTCGGACAAAGATATTCCGCTTCTGGATTCTGAACGAACTAATTTGTATTCATTATGTGAAGAAACCGCAGAATAAATATGTTTTTCCAAAGTGCATTTCATCCTTTCTGAACAACCGTTGCACACATAAGGTGGAGCGCTAAGGTTTTTACAATATTCCTTAAAGTAGTCAGGGCAGTGAAGGTGACAGCTGGAACAACTCCTGCAAGATTTAGAACGACATTTCGGAGAAGAACATAAATTTGTGTAGTCGCATTGTCTGCGGTTGGCACAGTCATTAAAAGAATGGCCGTAGCAACCTGTTTTCTTAAAAAGTATATGTCCACGGACTTCTTTTGAAATGGTTGTACAATGTCTTCCTAATTTCCTTCCGATTGCTTTAAAGGATTCGGAATTATTAAGCATGGATTCAATGGTAAATCTTTCTGTTAATGTTAAATGTGTTTGTTTTGCCATAATGGTATCCTCCTTTTATACCGGCATCACAATTAGATAATAACATAAATTTGTAATAATAAAATCTATGGGGGTATTTGTAAGATTAAATTCAATGGAAAAA
>JAILQA010000008.1 GCA_024699205.1 Treponema sp.
CATTGGATGACGCACAATTCCATAAAGACCGGTATCAATAACCTTCTGATTTTCCTGAACTTCTATAGTGCGCGAAAGATATGTGTTTTCGCGAAGAACTTCTGCATATAGAATGTAAGCGAGTAAGAAAATGCCGGCGGCAATATAAGAAACAAGGTCCGGCAGAACAATCCATTCAAAACGGAAGTTCAAACCTGCAACAATAAAGGCTGCCAGGAACATTATTCCGCTAAGGGCAATTACAGCCTTCTGCTCTTTTTGTTCTTCCTTTGCATTCAGACGTTTTTTCAAAAGCTCAGGATTTTTGAACATCATTACAATACCGGCAGCAAACATAGGAATAAAAAGTATTCCCAGCAAAAGCCAGGCACCCATAAACCTAAAGCTTCCTGCCGGAACAAAAAGCAAGACCCCCATCAAAATTACGCCACAAAAAAACTTAGCCAAGGCTAAAAAGAAAAGCTTTGCATTCATGTTTAAATGATACTTTAATGAAAGGGATTTATCAACAATGCCCACAAGTTAATTTATCTTCACCTTATCCTTCAAGTCTAAATAATTTTCATTGAGCCAGGCGAGAAGCTTTTCTTTGCTGAAGGCTGTGTCTTCAAAAATCGAGGTGTCCGGTTTGAGGACAATCTGAGTCCCGTGCGGGATATTTGAGTCATTTGTTTTACTTGTAACAGCATGCTGTGGAACTCCGCGGATGTAATCCTGCTCGTAGATTTTACCGTTTCGCCAGACAGTTATTGTAAGCTTTTCGCAAAGTGAGTTTACAAGTCTAAGGTCATCAAACGGAAGGTCTCCCATCTGGGCGTATTCAACCTTTGTAATCGGCTTACCTGAAAAAAGATTCTGCAGAACTTCTTCGTGAACAACGCCGTCATCATCAAGTTTAATTCCGCGGCCATCATCAAAAATCTTAAGGCAATTTTTCGGCAGCAGGCAGACTTCAATTTTTGAACAGAAGCCCGCTGCCAGTTCTTCAAACGAATTCCCAAGAATCGCATAAATCATTTTGTGCATGTCATCACATAAACTCATTTTTTCTTCCTCCATTGATTTGACTTTACAGTTTGCAAAAAGTTCAACCTCCGGAATGTCGTACTTTTGCAAATATTTTTTGATATCTTTTGGAGAAGAGCCAAAAAGACTTTTGAACGATCTTGTAAAACCTTCGTGAGATTCAAAGGAATATTTCATGGCAACATCTATCACTTTCATACCGTCAAGCAAATCCTTTATAGAATATTGCAGCTTCCTGATTCGCACATAACCCGTAATCGGAATGCCGTAAAGATCCATAAATTTTCTGCTGATGTAATAAGGACTGTAGCCCATAAAATCTGCGAGTTCCTTTAACTCAAGTTTGCTTTCAATGTTTTTTTCAACATAATCAAACAGCGGTTTAAAATCATCCATGTTTTTATTCCTCCAAAAGTTATATGATGATTATATCTCGGAGGTGATTTTGATTCTTGATATTATTTGTCATCGGGCTTTGGTGAAGTCTCCAATTTTTCCATGTTCGGAATCATGAGCTTTGGAAACATCTCTGAATAGCGAACTGTTTTACTGTCAATCTTTACTGTTTTTGCGTAAAGGCTGAGCGGGATTTCCTTGTCTTCATACGGAATGAGCTGGCCGTTCATGGCAAGGATTTTTTCTTTGAGCTCTTCGGCGTAAGCCTGGTCTGTTGAGTTTGTAAGAAGAGTGAACTCATCGCCGCCAATTCCGAATACTACATCTTCTGGACCGCAAACGCTTTCCATTCTGCGGAGTGCTTCGGCAATTGCGGCATCTCCTGCCTTGCGCGAAATTTCATTAATTGGGATAAGGTGAACAATGTCACCACATACAAACCAACAGTCTTTGCGCGACTTAAAAAAATCATACAACTCTGAAATGTCAACTGTTCTTCTCATAAAAGGTTCTCCTTCTAATTGTATGAAGCCTGTGATTTTTGGAAACAGTTCCGCTGTGTGGCCGCGTTCAGTTTCGGTGTAACGCTTTTTGAAATCCGACGGATTACAGTTCCACACCTGCGAAAAAGTTCTCGTAAAGGCTTCATGACTTGAATAACCGAATTGCACGGCTATGTCTAAAATACTTAGAGCAGGCTTTTCTATCATCATTCTTGCAGCCCTAGTCATCTTCCGGCGGATTATATAATCGTGAACCGAAAAACGGATTGTGTACTTAAAGAGCTTTTCGAGTGCAGACTTAGAAGCGTAGCATGCTGCTGCAATATCTTCCGTCTGAACAGCGACAGTGTCTTCAAGATGATCCTCGATGAACTCAAGTGACCGCATCAATAAATCAAGATTTGCCATGTTACTCCTAAGTAAGCCCGCTGGCGGGCTTTGATAAATAGCAAAGCGTTAAGAAAAATGCGAAAGCATTTTTTAGCTTTACCTTCTTCGGAAGCACGCGCGCCATACTTCCTTTCAATTATGAGAATACTACATTATTCTAACATGCATTTGATTTTTTGAGTAAAGTTTTTGAAGGGGCACAAAGCCCCATGTTGTTACTTTTTCTTTACCGGAATCCAGATGGCGCTGTGATAATCTGAAGCGGAAGGGTCGCCGTCGGCGTACCACTCAAGGTTTACGCGGCCAGGGAACTCAAAATCTGCATTTCCAGGAAGCCACTCTTTCCAGATTTTTGTATTCACATCCTGTAGAGCTTTTGGACAAGGACCATAACAGTCGAACACTGCCCAGTCAAAATCAGGAAGCTCGTAAACTGTCATGCCTTTCGGAACATCGCCACCCTTGTAAAGGCCTGCAATCATATAGCGGAACTTACTGCCGCCAACGTCATCAATACAAACTCCGTACTTGCCGATGTTATTTTCTACGATTGCTTTTTCATAATCATTACAAGGAGACTCACCACTCCAGACACGGGCTGCATATTTTTCGCCAATTTCGCCCCAGAACTTTGGAATCTCTACATAAGAAGTTTCGCCGTCAAACTCGCGTGCAAAACCAATTACCTTAAAACCAGCCTTCTTTGTAATTTTGTAATCCATCTGATTACCTCCGTGAATAAAAATTTCAATTTTCAGAGGAAGAAAAGGTTTTATCGGAGAGCCTTCCCGCACCTGCGATGGACTCACACCGTGAAAGCGCGAAAAAGCCTTTGTAAAACTTTCGGGAGTTTCATAGCAGTAACGGAAAGCAATGTCGATTATTTTTTCATCAGTTTTCTGAAGGTCCAGCGCTGCCAGATACAAGCGTCGGTTTCTGATATACTCACCAAGCCCGTACCCGGTCAACAGCGAAAATCCCTTTTGAAAAAAGAATGAGGACATAAACACCTGGTCGGCAACATCCTGCGCAGTGATGTTCTCTTCGAGATGTGATTCCATGTAATCAATTGCTTTGCGAATACTGGTCAGCCACTCCAATTTCTTCCTCCTGAGTAAGGCTGCCCGGTAGGCAGCCGGTGATAGATTGAAAAGCGTTAAAAAAAATTGCGAAAGCAATTTTTTAGCTTATCCTTCTATGATTTTATTCTACGCCTGG
>JAILQA010000056.1 GCA_024699205.1 Treponema sp.
AAAATTCATATTATCTATTGTCGTGTTTTTAAAGGTTTGAGGAAATAAGCTTGCAAGGGCTGCAACATGGCAGAACTGGTCTATACTGTCTGCAAGTTCCTTTATAGACTGGCTTACATCGTTATTTTTTCCGGCCTGTAAATCAAGAGGAACGCCTTCCATTCTTTCTGACAGAGAATCAAAAAGAATAGATAACTGGGCAAAAGCATCTTTTATTGACTGAATTGTTACAACAGAAAACTCAAACTTTGTGTCTTTTCCTAATTCCTTTTGGGATTCTTCATCAAAGCTTTCTGCTGTTATTGCTTTACCGTCAACAGTAATTCCAATTACGGCAGCATTATTTTCTTCGCAGGTTAACTCAAAAGAATGTAGAACGTCACCTACTGTTTTTTCATTTTCAAGCTGGACTTCAACTTTGTCACCATTTATATAAAAACTAATCATTTTTCACCTCTTTATTTATTGCCATTTTGTTGTTTTGTAAAATTATTGATTGTATTCTGCTGGGTTTCAAGGCTATTTAAAGTACCTTCCATGGAACTGTATTTTCGCCTTAATTCCGCTTCCTTGTCGTCCATTTGTTCTTCAAGACGAGCAATTTTATTTTCGGACGTTTTTATTTTTGAATCAAGATTTGAAGTTTTTAATGAAAGGATTCCTCCTGTCTGAGTGTAAGCAGAAAGCTGTTTGTCCAGACTGAAAGCAATACCTGCGTCCACAATTAAATCACCATCAGAATCATAACCGAAAATATTTTTTATATCATTTAAATTGTTTTCAAGGGCTGAATCCAATTTTTTTTCATCAATTTCAAGATAACCTCTCAAGCGGCTTTGAGCATAAGAGCCAGAATAACCGGAAGCGTTGGTTGCAATTCCAATTTGAGAAAGCATTGTAATTATGGCTTCATCAGAATATTTGTAACCGGTTGAAATAATAGACTGCATGTTTGTTTTTATGCTGGTTAAGGAAAAATCTGTTTCAAAAAGCCCCAGCTGATCCTGTGCCTTAGATTTTTCATCATCGGAAAGATAATCAAGTTCTTCGATAATTTCTCTTTTATTTTGTGAAAGAATATTAATTTTTGCAACTGCCTGATTATATTTTCCTACAAAATCAATCAGGGCATTCTTGGAAGCGTCCACATCAGATTTTACCGAGATTGTAGCAGTTTTTTCTGTTTTTTCATGTACATTGAGAGTTATTTCTGGAACTACATCATCAATTGTATTTGTAGGTCTGGTGATTGTAATTCCTTCATACTTTATAATTGCATCTCCGGCTTCGGTAATTGCATGATTTGGACTATAGCCCAAGCCTTGTGATGAATCGTAGGTAGCAAAAGACGAAACTTCAAGTGCATAACCTGTATTTTCATTTTTTACTACAATTGCCGAAATACCCTGATACTCTGATAAATCTAAATCAAAGCTTATTTTTTCATCTGAAAAAATGTTTGGGGTAGGGATAAGTTTTTCTGTGCCGTCACTGCTTACTGCATAAAAAATATTTTGATTTGTAAGAGGATAAATGGGTTCAGGTTTTACTGTTTGTTTTTCAAGCAGTGTTTCTGAATCAATGTTTTTAATTACAATACCTCCAAACTCAGCAAATCCTGCCTGAGGAATTTCAGGTTCTATAAGTTGTTTATTGATTTCTTCTGTAATATCCTGTCTTGCTACGGCACTTGCTGTAAAAGTGATATGAAGTTTAGGATTTGTTTTTACTGCAGTCGGAATATCTACCTTATAGGCACCTCTTGGTTCTACATAAACGTAGTTATCCATAAACTTTGTTCTGGTAACCGATAGTTCCGGCATTCTAGATTTTGATTCTATATTCTGAGCATTATTTGATGGTAGAGGCTGGATTTCGGTAACTCTCTGTCCGAAAGAATGACTTTCGGCTTTTACCGGGGAAATCATTCCTGATTCTAGAGCAAAATCCTTTGCTGCACCTTCAAAAATAAGCTTATTTTCTTTTCCTGTGATAAGAGATTCAATAAGGAGCGTTTTTTTACCTGCACTTGCTCCGATTATTAGAGATTTTATTGTATTATTACTTCGCTTGTTGATTGCATTGGAAAAGTCGTTTAAGGAACCGCCTTTCCAGTTTATATTAACCTGCTTTTCACCGACCTTAAAGGTGTACATCCCGCTTGGAACTGTGTATTCTGTCGGTAATTCTTCTGTAAGAAAACGGTCTGCTGTTGCTGGTTGTATTACATCGACTTTAAATGATTGTAAATCTGCTCCGCGGTTTGCAGTTGCAGTAATAGCCATTTCGTCGCTTGAGGTTGTTAATTTATTATTGAATGGATTTTCGTGTGAATAAAGACTTTTTGTGCTGTCCCTTAATGATGTTAATTGAGAATTGACTTCGCGCCAGGCATCTCTCTGGCTCTTATACGCATCGAGTTGATTCTGTTCCCTTGTTAACGGAATCCTCTCGACTTGCATAAGTTTTTCGACAGTATCGTTTGTTTTGTATTGATCTGTTACACCCGGTATATTTATTCCAGCCATAGTTCATTCTCTAAAGGTGCAACAGATTAAATTACTTCGTCAAACAAATTACCGATTGCTTTTCTGAGCCTGAGTTTTAATCGTTGCATATCTTCAGATGGAATCTCCTTCAATACTTGATTAGTATTTGAATCTACAATTTTAACGACAACAGTATTCAATTCTTTGTTAACGTTGAACTGTAGTTTTCTGCCATCCACCATTTCAGACATTTTTTCTAATTGTTGAGAATCTGCCTTTATTTCTGCAAGATTCTGTTCGATATTTTGGGCAACTTGAGCTCCAGTCGGTGCTACAGGTGCTGAACTTATGTTACTAACATTTGTATTTACAGCAGCTTTTACCGCTGAAGAATAGAGAGACTGGCCATCCATTGCCACTCGAACCATTGAACTCTGATTAATAGTATTCATAGGTTCCCTCCTTATTTAATAATATATCTTACGATATATTTCCTCCCTGAAAGATAATCAGAAGGGGGGCGCAACCCCTTCTAATTATATAAATTCTTTTGCCAGAAAGATGACATCCAGAAATCTCTCTGACTTTTTTTAACCTATTGCAAAAGAGCCAAAACAGTCTGTGATTGTGAGTTAGACTGTGCGAGCATTGCTGTACCAGCTTGTGTGAGAATCTGGTTCTTTGTGAATTCAACCATTTCAGAAGCCATTTCTGTATCGCGGATACGAGACTCTGAAGCCTGGGTGTTTTCAGCAGCAATATTTACACCTTTTGCAGCCATTTCGAAACGATTCTGATAAGCACCAAGATCTGCTCTCTGTTTGTTTACATTTTTCAATGCTTCATCAACAGTAGCAAGAACCATATTAGCTTCGTCTGGTGATGCAATAGAAATCTTTTCGTCTGTTCCCTGTGCACCAACAAGGCCGAGAGCCTGTGCTGTCATAGTTCCGATGTATACACGTGTGTTCTGGTCAACATTTGCGCCTATCTGGAATTGCATAATTTCGTCTGCTGACGAAGAGAAGCGACCTGTCAACATGTTCATGCCGTTAAACTGAGCCTGACTAGCAACTCTGTCAACTTCAGCTACGAGCTGTGATACTTCAACCTGAATCTGCATACGATCTTCATCGCTGTAGATACCGTTTGCTGACTGAACAGCAAGTTCGCGAATTCGCTGAAGAACATCAGTAGTTTCAGTCAAATAACCTTCAGTTGTCTGAATGAAAGAAATACCGTTGTTAATGTTCTTACTTGCCTGGTTTAATCCGCGGATTTGGCTGCGCATCTTTTCTGATACAGCAAGTCCTGATGCATCATCTCCGGCGCGATTGATGCGTTCACCAGAAGAGAGTTTCTCCATGTTTTTCATGATTGAATCATTAGAAATGTTCAATACACGATCAGCATAAAGTGAACTCATATTGTGATTAATAATCATATTTGTGCCCTCCATGTTTACTTAAAACAAAAAAACATCATGTTTTTGTCCTGCAGGTGAAGGCTAAATTAGTTCTGCGCCCCTAATCTAGTTTCAGACCTATCAGCAGGAACAGGCAGACTCTTATAGTAGGGGAGTTCCCTTGTTAAATCTGACTGTTTCTACTGTCACCTGCATTACATGGAATGCACTTATTTCAAAGAACTATATACATCTGAAAGTGTATATTTATATAATACCACATTTTTTACCAAATGATAAAAAAATGTGAACTTTTTTTTGAATTTTTTTAGAAGATTTCTGTCTGACCAGTTATCCACTAATCAGACAGAATTATACAATACTATCTGAGTAAAGACAATACATTCTGAGACTGTGAGTTAGCCTGTGCCAACATAGCAGTTCCAGCCTGCTGCAATACTGAATTCTTGGTAAATTCAACCATCTGGCTAGCCATATCTGTATCACGGATACGAGATTCAGAAGCCTGGAGGTTTTCAGCACCGATGTTTAATCCTTTTACTGTAAGTTCAAGGCGGTTCTGATAAGCACCAAGATCAGCGCGCTGTTTGTTAATCTTTTTGAGAGCTTCATCGATAACACCGATTGCACGATTTGCTTCTTCTGGAGTAATGAGAGAGAGTTTTTCTTCGGTTCCAATTTCTCTGATTCCTAAAGCGGTTGCAGACATTGTACCAATATAAACCTGTGTTCTCTGATCCATGTTTGCTCCGATATGGAACCACATAGAAGCTGTTACACTGTTTTCACCTGTTGGCTGAGCAAATCTACCTGTGAGCATATTCATTCCGTTGAACTGAGCGGAACTTGCAATTCGGTCAACTTCAGCAACAAGAGCAGAAACTTCAACCTGAATCTGCATTCTGTCTTCTGCAGAATAAATACCGTTTGAAGACTGTACTGCTAATTCACGAATACGCTGCATAATGTCAGTTGTTTCCTGAAGGAAGCCTTCTGTTGTCTGGATAAAGCTGATACCATTCTGTGCGTTCTGAGCTGCTTTGTTCAAGCCTCTAATCTGACTGCGCATCTTTTCTGATACTGCAAGACCTGAAGCATCA
>JAILQA010000071.1 GCA_024699205.1 Treponema sp.
AGTGCTGGAATTACAATGATGCAGATATATGGAATTACTGAAAAAAATAAGATTAAATCGGCACTTCCCTTTCCTGAAAAAAACTGCTGACGAATAAAATAATTTATATTAACGAATAAGGTAAAAATCAGCGCAATCAGATAAAAAAGCGGATGAGAAAAGGAAAATAAAAGCTGTTTTTTTAAGTATATTCCTAATTCGGATTTTTTCTTCATCTTATAATTCACCTTTTGTTAATTTAAAAAATGCTTCTTCAAGGGTAGCAAGACCTGTTTTTTCTTTTATCAGATTTTCGCTACCGTTAATTAAAAGCTTTCCTTCAGAAAGAATATAAATATCTGAACACAATTGTGAAACTTCCTGAAGAATATGTGTAGAAATCAAAACTGCCTTTGACTGAGACATTTTTTTTATAAGATTACGCATCTGAATGATTTGTGCCGGATCTAGTCCCGAAATCGGTTCATCAAAAATAAGGTTTGGAGGGTTATGAATTATTGCCTGGGCAAAAGAAAGTCTCTGTTTATAGCCTTTTGATAGGGTTTTGATTTTTTTAGAAAGTACTTTCTGCAATGAACATTCTTCAACAGTTTTTTCAATGGCTGCTTTTATTTTTTCGCCTTCAAAACCATGAAGAGCGGCTGCATACTCAAGAAAATTATAGACTGTCATTTCAGATGGAAGAACTGATTGTTCTGGAAGATATCCTATAAGATTTGCAGCCTCTTGCGGTGATTGACTTATATCAATTTTATTTCCTTTTTCGTCGCTTACAAAAAGCTTGCCCTCTGAAGGATAATGCTGGCCACAGATTGCCTTGATTATTGTTGATTTTCCAGAGCCGTTTGGTCCCAAAAGTCCTGTGATTTTTCCTTCCGGTATTTTCATTGAAATGCCTTTTACAGAAAAAGTTACTTTTTTACGGGGAAAATCATAATAATCTTTTGAAAAATCAACCAGTTCAATCATCTTTCGTTTTATAAACCAATGTTTTATCAGCTAATGCTTATCAGTCAATATAAGGAATGTCAATCTGCATTCTATCTCTTGAAAGCTCTGCCTGTGGCCATACTGCCTGGGCTTCTTCAAGTAAAACACTTAATTCCCTGTCTGTGTAACGCGGACTATAGTGAATCATGCACATTCTTCTTACATTGGCATCTCTTGCAATTATTGCCGCCTGTTCTGCAGTCATGTGCTTTTTTTCTTTAGCCTGATCTATTAAGTCTTTTTCGAACATTCCTTCGCAAATCAATAAATCAGAACCGCGAACTTCGTTTGCAATTGACGGTTTGTAGAGAGTGTCGGTTACAAAACTGAACTTTCTTCCGCTTCTTTTACTGCCCAAAACCTGCTCTGGTTTTACTATTGTACCATCAGCAAGGGTAACTTCAAAGCCAGACTGCAACTGAGACCACATAGGTCCACAAGGAACCTTCAATTCCATTGCTTTATCTGGAAAAAATTCGCCTGGCCTGTCCAATTCTTCCAGAGTATAACCTACGCAGGTTTTTGTATGTTCAAGAGGAAAGGCTCTTATATAAAAATCTTTTCCGGAATGAACTACACAGGGGGCCGTAATTTCTTTTATCACGATTGGATAATTTATGTACATATCAAGAACTTTACGACTGGTTTCTACGTATTCTTTGATTTTTGGAGGACCGTAGATATAAAGCGGTTCCTTACGTTCAACCTGAGAAGAAAGCATAAGAATGCCGGGAAGTCCGGTTATATGATCTGCATGTGTATGTGAAATAAAAATTGCATCTATTTTTTTCCATTTAAGATTCAGACGGCGTAGTGAAACCTGTGTTCCTTCTCCACAATCAAATAAAAATAAATCTCCGTCGCGTCTCAATAAAACGGATGTAAGGTGCCGGTAAGGAAGCGGCATCATTCCTCCGCAACCTAAAACAAAAGCTTCCATATTCATAAAAAAGATAATACAAAAAAATTAAAAAAAAATAAATGTATTTTAAAGAAACATCTTCAGATTCTGAGGAGAGCTAGAGCGTATAAAATCAGGATTTTTTTAGAATCTTTTTGTAGCAAATTAAATGAGCAATATAGGTAATTGTCCATGACAGTGGATAAGAAAGGAAGATTACCAGCGGTGTGTGGAAGGCTGGAATCTGGAAAAAGGTAAAGAGCCAGATTAGACGGAAAATGCAGGCTCCAAAAATTGTTACTATTACAGGCATGAGGGAGTGTCCCATTCCACGGATTGAGTTAGCCATAGAATCCATAATTCCGCAGAGATAATAAGTTGTAAAAATCACCTTACATCTTAATAAGCCGGCTTCAATAACTTCAGGACTTTTTGTGTAAATGCCTAAAAGTTGATGTCCAAAAAGTAAAAATAATCCACTCATGGTTGCCCCAAGAACAATAATTGAAAGCTGTGAAATCCAGACAATCTTTTTTATGCGGTCTATTTTTCTTGCTCCCATGTTTTGAGAACAGAAAGTCAGGGCTCCTTGAGAAAAGCCGTTCATGGAAGTATAAATAAATCCTTCCAGATTACAGGCTGCTGAATTACCTGCAATAAGAACAGAACCAAAAGAATTGACGAAGGACTGGATTATTACGTTTGAAAAAGAAAACATAATTCCCTGAAATCCAGCTGGAATGCCGACTTTTACTATTTTTGTAAAAATATGCATGTTGATTTTGATGTTTTTTATTTCAAGGGAATATTCTTCATTTTCTTTTAATAAAATTATAACAACCAGAATTGCCGAAATTGTCTGGGAAATTACGGTTGCCCAGGCTACTCCAGCTACATCAAGATGAAAAATTATTACAAAAATAAGATTCAGAATTACGTTTATTATTCCTGCCAGGAAAAGAATATATAGTGGACGCTGGGTATCACCTACTGCTCTGAGCAGGGCGCTTCCGAAATTGTAAATCATTGTTGCAGTTATTCCGCCAAAATAGATTTTGAGATAAACAGAAGCAAGTGTTAATACTTCGTGAGGAGCCTGCATCAATTTTAAAATAGGAACTGCAAAGGTTACCCCTACGGCGGTCATTATTATTCCGCTGTAAATAGACAGGAGCATTGCGGTGTGGACGGTTTCTTTTAATTCTGATTTTCTGTTGGCACCAAAATAATGAGCGGCTACAACGTTTGTACCGATTGAAAGTCCCTGGAAAAGATTTACAAGAAGATTGATTAGTGAACCGGTAGAACCAACAGCGGCAAGTGCATTGTCACCGGCAAAGCGTCCTACTACGACAATATCTGCTGCATTAAAAAGCAATTGCAGGAGGCTTGAAAAAATTAAAGGTATAGAAAACTTTAAGAGCTTGGAAAAAATAGGCCCTTCAGTCATATTTATCTGTATTGATTTAACCATAATTATTATCTGCTATATGTTCGGCTTTTCTGCCTGAATTAAAAAATATCAATCATTTCTCTGAAAAAATGATTTTCGATTTTTGCGTCATTCCATAATTCACCAAAAGATTTATATTTTTTTTCTTCGTATAAAAGTCCGAATCTGATGTATTCGCCGTCGGAATCCTTATCATATAAAAGGCTGTAGGTTTTTCCCTTGTATTCGAACTCTTTTGTGGTTTTTGTTTGAATAAGAAAATATAAATCATCTTTGGTCATATCGACATTGTAGTTTAAATCAAAAAAAAAAGATAGAATAAAATTATGAATAATGTAAATGAAGTTTCTGGAAAAATCTTAAATGCTGTAAAAGAAGTCTTTAAAGGAAAAGAGCAAATTATAGAGATGATTCTCGCCGGCCTTTTTGCGGGTGGCCATGTTCTTCTGGAAGATGTACCTGGAACCGGTAAAACTGTTCTTGCTAAAGCGCTGGCAAAGGCAAGTGGACTTGATTTTGCCAGAATCCAGTGTACGCCGGATTTAATGCCTTCGGATGTAACCGGAAGTTCTGTATGGCTTCCTTCTTCTCAAACTTTTGAATTTAGACCAGGTCCTGTACTTAATTCTCTGGTTCTTGTTGATGAGTTGAATCGTGCTACTCCAAGAACTCAGTCGGCACTTCTGGAAGCTATGGCAGAAAGTCAGGTAAGTGTTGACGGAATAATTCATAAAATTGAAAAACCATTTTTTGTTATAGCAACTGAAAATCCTGTTGAATCAGAAGGAACTTTTCCTTTACCTGAGGCTCAAAAAGACCGTTTTATGCTGACACTTTCAATCGGTTATCCTAGTGAAGCAGAAGAAGCTGAAATAATCACTGCACAAAGAAGTACAGTTCATCCTGTCGAAAAGGTAAAGGCAGTTACTAATCGTGAAGAGATTCTGCAATGTATGGAAATAAGCGCTCAAACTTATGTTGATGATTCAGTAGTTCAATATCTTATTGAGCTTGTAAAAAATACAAGAAATGATGATCGTGTGTTAGCCGGTATTTCTCCACGTGGTTCTATTGCCTTGTACAAAGCTGTTCAGAGTTATGCGCTTATAAAAGGCCGGGATTATGTAACTCCAGAAGATGTAAAACTTTTTGCCCTTCCTGTTTTTAGAAAACGCTTAATTCTTAAAGGTGAAGCGCTTGTAAAAGGATATTCTGCAGAAGGCATAATCCGCGAAATTGTTGAAAGAGTACCTGTTCCTGCTTTTAAGGCTCATGTATAAATGATAAAATCCTCTAATTCTGTAAAAATCATTGCAATTTTAAGTTTTCTTTTATTTCTCATTATTCCGTTTAAATTAAGCCAATTGATTTGTATTACAGTTTTTTTATCTATTATTTTTTCATTTATATATATGAAAATCATAGACCACTGTTTGATTATTGAACGTAATCTTGATGTAATTAGACTTGCCTGTACAGAACAGAGTGATGTTCAGCTTACTATAAAAAACTTTTCCTGGCTGCCCCTTTATGTTTGTTATGTTTATGATGATGTTTCTTATATTTACGTTTTCCGTAATGAAAATAGGGATATCATAAAGTTGAGGCCAAAAGAAATAAAAGTAATGACTTATCGCATTCAAGTTCAAGAGCGGGGAGAGTTTTTTGCAGGTCCTGTGACTGTAAAAGTAAGTGATTTTCTTCATCTTTTTACGCTTGAAAAGGAAATCCCTTCAAAAATGAAAATTATGGTTAGACCTGCAAGAATCAAACTTGATACAATTGCAATTCCAGGGCTTCCCCAGGGAAATATAAATATCAAAAACATCTGTTATGAAGATATTACAATGCGGCGTTCTATTCGTGACTATAAAAATGGTGATGAATTAAAACGAATAAACTGGCGCGCGAGTGCTAAATATAATGAACTCTTTACAAATGAATATCAGGATACCTTTGATGTTCCATTTTTTGTTTTTGTAAATCTTGCAGAAGATGATTACAGACTTGATCAGCGAAAATATAAAATTGAACGTGCTCTGGAGATTGCAGCTTCAATAGTTGAACATGCTTCTGTTCTAAAACAACGTTGTGGTTTTGCGGCTTATGGAAGTGATTTTCCTTATTTAAAACCAGCAATGAATCAAACTGATTGCATTCTTGATATTATTTCGGTTATTAAACC
>JAILQA010000093.1 GCA_024699205.1 Treponema sp.
GGAATGCTTCTTGTTTTAATGATAAATCACCTTTTACCTGTCAGCGAAAAAACTCTTGAGGTAAACATCTGGCTGGTATTTATTTCGGGTGCTCTTTTTACAACGATTGTAGAACTTATTGCCGGTTGGGCACTGGACAAGATTTTTCATGCCCGATGGTGGGATTACAGTGACATGCCTTTAAATCTTCACGGTTACATCTGTCTGGCCTTCAGTATTATCTGGGGAATTGCAGTTATGATTGCCGTAAGATTTGTTCACCCCCTTGTTAATTCCTTTTCGCCGGTTATAATTCCTGCACGTTTTGGCTGGTGGATTCTGGGGCTTCTCTACACAGTGGTATTTGTTGACTTGGGAATAACAATTGCTACTGTCCGCGGATTAAACAAAGAACTTAAAAAGATTAATGAGCTCCGACAAGTTCTTCGCAAGCCTTCAGATAAGATGAGCGAAACTATTACAGAGACTACGCTCAAGGTGGCAACTTCTATAGAAAAAGCTCAAGTTCAGGCAGCGCTTGGAAAGGCCGAATTAAAAGATAATCTTGAAGATTACAAAAAGAATGCGGCAAAAAAATATGCAGAAGTTTTTGCTTCAACAAAATGGGGAACAAAACGACTTTTACGTGCTTTCCCTCATATAAAGCATTCTCAATATGCAGAAACCCTTCAGGAACTAAAAAAATATATTTCTGAATTAAAGAAACACTGATGTCTTGTATCTCAAGGTCTTAAGGAATATCATCAATGACTTCTTTTGGCGGAAGCTCCAGCAATTCAGGATTTTTTATGTATTTTTTAAACTCATGCAGGGCTGTTGAATAATACTGTCCGTCACAAATTCGGTCATCCATAGTGATATTAAAATCCAGATAATGCTTTTTTTGAATCTTTCCATCAGCTTTTACTTCATTTTCATGGCGGTTTGTGCTGAAGGTTATAAACATAGGCACATTGCCAAAATTATATAGATGATGAAAAACAGAAGGAACCCCCAGCGAGCCCATTGAAGAAAGGACCATGGAACCGTGGAAAGGGCTGAGGGCAAGGAGGGACTGGGGTATTAATCCGTGATAATCCAGCTTGTACAAAAGTCTCATAACCAGCCGTAAAATCCAGCGGGGAAATCTTATTATTCCATTCAAGAAGTTATCAAGGTCATCGGAAACATCTGAATCAGGTTCATTCTGATAGGAATAAATCTTTTCATGCATATCCTTATAAACATCATTGATGGTATATTCAGGCTTAAAAAAGAATTTAAACATTGTTTCCGGGGCATTAAGGGCCAGCTTCTTTTTTACCATAAGGCTTACTTCGATATTATTTCGGGCATAGATTCTGTGACCGTTTATAAATCTGTTTATTCCGGGTTTCTGACTTACTGTTCTTACATAAGCGGCTACCAGCACATACATTACGTTAAAACCTTCAAAGCCCTGCTGACGTTTTTTGTGGACATATTTATCAATTGCAGAAAGTTCCACACAATCTGAAACAGAATTGTTTGCGTCATTTCGCGTATTCATTATGTAAAGGGAAAAAATTGCGATAGGTTCTATAGAACGCAAAAGGCGTCCGTCTTTTCTGTCTCCCCATCGTCTTTTATAAATCGAAGGTTTTGCTTCGTCGCTTGCTTGGATTTCACTCATATATACAGATTAAGAGTATAAAAGCTTTCTGTCAATCTGTTAGAAATAACATTACGTCAAACGCATTATAAAAGATTATATAAAAAAATAATAATTTAAGGAGTGAAATTAGTTTTCCGAAACCGCAGGCTCGCCTGCTAGACGCTGAAGTGCCTTGTAATTATATATTTTGCCGCCATAGCGGCAGCACTTCAGAGTCTTTTCGCAAAACTAATTTCACTCCTTTGTGATTGTTCTAACATAATCTTTTATAATGCGTTTGACAAAATCAACATAACGGGTTTCTGCATTATAAATATTTAAAGTATAAATCGGCGTGAGGTCGTGAGTTTTGTGGCAAAAAGACTCTGTTTGTGGCTGCCGCCATAGCGGCAGGTCAATAGTTCCTTTACCACAAACAGCGTCTAGCGCAATATTGCGCGATTTTGCCACAGAACTCACGACCGGAAGCCTTTTTGTAAATTGAATTATTTATAATGCGGAAGCCCTGGAAATAACATCAGAGTAAACGCATTATAAAAGAAATACTGTCAGAAGGAGATAAATATGATATAATTTTTTTATTATGGCTAATGATAAAAAAGTAACCGGGCTTTCCCTTCCTTTGGGAGCCTTATATACAAAAGATAATCCAGTTATTGGCGAATATTCTGATTTAATTCCTTTTGCAAAGTTCTGCAAAGAATGTGGCATTAAAATAATCCAGCTTCTTCCTGTAAATGATTCTGGAACACAAAGTTCCCCTTATTCTGCCCTTTCGGCTTTTGCTCTTCATCCAATTTATATCAGCC
>JAILQA010000107.1 GCA_024699205.1 Treponema sp.
AAATCACCCTGATAATCGAGAACGAAAAATAATCATGCCAAAAATATTTTATTACCTTTCTATATTAGCAGAGAACAATAAAGAAATTGAGAATATGCGTGATTACTCAGAAAGGGGAATCGTATTTAACATGAAAAATGATTCCATGATATTCATGCAAAATCTTTTAAAAATAAACGCATCCGCATACAAGAAACTTGGAAACAAAGAAAAAGCTGATGAATTACAAAATTATGCTAATTCATATTCTAAAATCCTTTTACCAGTACAATAGAACACAATTGAATCTGCATATTTTGTACTAAAATAATAACCCCGCTTTCTTTTACTGACTTTATGTATTTTTTATAGTAAAATATCATCAGAGGTAATAACAGATGGCAGATTATCACGTTTTTGACCCGGCACCGGAAGGCACACCGGAATCAAACTTTGTTCACTTGCATGTACATTCAGATTATTCACTTTTGGACGGTTGTTCTAAAATAGACAAGCTTGTTGCCAAAGCAAAAAAACTGAACATGAAGGCTCTTGCCCTTACCGACCACGGAAACATGTTCGGTGCCTTGAACTTTGAAAAACTCTGCCATGTAAACGGAATAAAACCAATTGTAGGCGAAGAGTTTTACGTTGCATGGGGAAGCCATCTTGAACAAAATAAAGTGCCTTTTTTAAACCGCGAAGGCAAACAGAGCGTTTATTTCCATCTTACCCTTTTGTGCCAGAATCAGAAAGGTTACGAAAACATGAGCTGGCTTTCGTCAATCGCCTATACAGAAGGATTTTATAAAAAACCCCGCATTGACTGGGAGCTTATAAAAAAATACCACGAAGGAATAATCTGTCTTTCGGGCTGCATTCAGGGGCAGGTTCCCCAGCTTTTGCTTGCAGGACGAACAGAAGAAGCCTATAAAACAGCCCAGGAATATAAAGATTTGTTCGGGCCAGACCATTATTATATAGAAGTTCAGGATCACGGGCTTCCTCTTCAAAAGGAACTTGCCAAGCTGCTTATAAAACTTGCTCACGACCTTGATATTCCTCTTGTCCTTACAAATGATATTCACTATGCCGACGAAGAAGATGCCGAAGCCCAGGATGCCTTGCGCTGTATCGGATTTCAGCAGAAGCTTTATGAACCTCATCAGACAATGGGTGGCGGACTCACTTCCTGGTATTTAAAATCCGAAACAGAAATGTCTACCCTCTTTCCTCAGTACCCGGAAATGATGGCAAATACAAAAAAAATTGCCGATATGGTTGACCTTACCATCCGCCAGTATAAAACCGAGGAATTAAAAGACTGTCTTCCACGCTTTAAATTGCCGGATGAGTTTTGCACGCATGGATCAGATTACGCTTTAGACCAGAATGATTATGTTCGCTATCTTGTAGAAAAAGGTCTAAAAAAGCGTTACAAGGAAATCACCCCAGAAATCCGAGAACGCTGCGAATACGAGCTTGGAATCATTTTCCAGATGGGTTTCTCCGGTTACTTTTTAATTGTGTGGGAGTTCATCAACTGGTCAAAGGAACACGGAATCCCTATTGGTCCAGGGCGAGGTTCTGGTGCCGGTTCGCTTGTTGCCTATGCAATGACAATTACCGACATTGACCCTTTCCGTTACGGATTGATTTTTGAACGATTCTTAAACCCTGAACGTGTATCCATGCCCGATTTTGACGTAGATATGGACTACGACTTCCGTCAGGATATCATTCAGCACACCCGCGAACTTTACGGAGAACCTCAGGTTGGACACATTGTAACTTTTGGTACCTTAAAACCAAAAAATGCCCTTGCCGATGTAGGACGAGTTCTTGGCATTCCTCTTGCCGAAGTAAACATGCTCAAAAAATGCATTCCAGATAATCCAAAAGCAAAACTTAAAGATGCCTTTACGCCACCAGATCCCGAACACCCGGACAACGGTCAGCTTATTCCATATACCGATTATGAACGCTATCCTCAGTACAAAAAGCTTTTTGAGCTTGCCAAAAAACTTGAAAACGTTAACCGCAACACAGGTCTACACGCTTCGGGAATGGTAGTCGGCCTTACAGCCCTTCCAAACTGGGCTCCTGTTTTTATGGACCACAAAACCGGTGAAGTTGCCGTTCAATACACAATGGATATTATTGAGCCTTGTGGTCTGGTTAAGTTTGACTATCTTGGATTAAAAACCCTTTCCCTTATCCGCTATGCAGAAACCATCATAAACAAGCATAGAAAACCGGGTGAACCTGAGTTCCACACAGAAAACGTAAGCGAAACAGATGCAGAAACTTTTGATTTATTTGACCGTGGTGATTCTGTTGCTGTTTTCCAGTTTGAATCTCCGGGAATGCAGAAAATCCTTAGGCAGGCAAAACCGCGAACAATAGAAGAGCTGGTTGCCTTAAACGCCCTCTACCGCCCTGGACCTTTGGATTATATTCCTAAATATATAGAAGGAAAATGGAATCCTGAAACAATCCAATACCCGGATCCTTGTCTGGAAGACCTGCTCAAAGAAACTTACGGCGTTATGGTTTATCAGGAACAGGTTATGAAGGTAGCCCAGATTATTGCAGGTTTCTCCCTTGGTGGTGCAGACATGCTCCGTCGTGCCATGGGTAAAAAGAAGCCGGAAGTTCTTATGGGCAAGAAAAAGGAGTTTATAGAAGGTGCCGTAAAAAATGGTTTTTCAGAACAACATGCCGCTGAGATTTTTGAAATCATGGTTCCTTTTGCAGGCTACGGATTCAACAAATCTCACGCAGCGGCATATTCTGTACTTGCCTATAGAACAGGCTGGCTCAAATGTCACAAACCGGCAGAGTTTATGGCCGCCAACCTTACAAACGAAATTACTTCAACCGATAAAATGCCTGATTATATAGAAGAAGCCAGACGAATGGGAATTGCCGTTGACCCGCCTGATGTAAACCGTTCCGATGTTATATTCGATGTAATCGACAACAGAATTGTATTTGGCCTTAAAGGAATTAAAGGTATGGGCGAAAGTGCGGCAACTGCAATTGTTCAGGAGCGTAATGAAAATGGCCCTTACAAATCCTTTATAGATTTTATAAAGCGTATAGTTGCCAGAACCGATAAGGAAGGTCGTCTACCTGTAAATAAAAAAGCGGTAGAAGTTTTAATTAAAACTGGTGGCTTTGACCATACCGGTGAAAAAGAAGGTCTTGCCCTAAACCGCCCTACACTGCTTGAAAACCTTGAAAACGCCTGGAAATATGCCTCAGACATTCTTGCAGACAAGCTACTGGGACAGGGTGATTTGTTCGACGATTTTAGTGATGAAGAGCCTACCTATTCCGAGTTTGAGTTTAGAAAAATCGAAGACTTGCCTCAAATGGAACTTCTTAATATGGAAAAAGAATGTATCGGCTGTTACGTCAGCGGACATCCTTTAGACAGTTATAAAAAAGCAATTCAAAAATCAGTTACCCTTACTTCAGCAAATATAGAAGAACGGGCAAAAGAAGCAGCTCAAGCAAAAAAAGATCTTGAAGCAAAAGGTGCAAAATACTGGCAGATTCGTGACAGTGGAAAAACCTTTATTGCACTTGGAATGGTTAGCGAGTTCAGAAAATATTATACAAAAAAAGACAACAAGGAAATGGCCTTCTTTAAACTTTCTGATTATACCGGAAACATCAGTTGTACAGTCTTCCCTAAAAACTGGGAAGCAATGGCATCTAAAGTTCATGATGGAGGAATATTTGCCTTCCGTGGAAAACTTGATACAAGCCGTCCTGAACCTTCCTTTATGATTGACGGAATTGAAGACGCTCAGGAGCTGGAAAATCGCTCTGTCCAGGCAATACATGTTACTTTGGATCCCGGATTTAATAGTTCGACTGCTTTATCGCAATTAAAAGATTTTTTATTTGATAATAAGGGTAATTGTTCAGTATATTTTCATATAAGTATTAATAATGATCCGTATATTATCAAATCAAACGGACAGCTGGGACTTTCTCCTGATCCAGATGTTATAAAAGAACTTAGAGATGTTTCTTTTGTAAAGGAAGTTTGGACAGAATAAAAGTTTCTGATTGTCTCTGATTATTCTGGAGGTTTATATGATTAGCACCATTTTGGTAATTATTTGTACCGCAATTAATATTTATGCTTTACTTTGCACTGCAGCCATTGTAATGACCTGGTTTCCTGGAGCAAAGTTCACAAAGTTTGGAAAGATTCTGTCTTCAATAACAGATCCTTATCTTAAAATCTTTTCAAAAAATGGCAAGCTTGTTTTTGGTAATCTTGATTTTTCATCTGTACTTGCACTTGCTATTTTGTGGCTTGCAAGTTCAATTCTTGGAAGAATTATTTCAACCGGAACAATTTCGCTGGGTGGTATTCTTGGAGCAATAATCAGCATGTTCTGGAGCATCTGTTCTACCTTCCTTTTTATTTTTGCAGTTCTTATTTTTGTACGCTGGATTGTTCTGCTTATTAATCATGGAGAAACTGCTTATGATTCAGTCTGGAACCGTCTTGATTCAATGCTGCAGAAAACAGTTTATAAAATCGCAGGAACCTTCAGTAAGAATACCCTTTCTTATCAGAAAGCTTTATTAATCAGCTGGATAACCCTGGCTGTAATTCTTGTTTTTGGTTCAATTATGATAAATATTCTGGCTTCTATTTGTAACAGACTTCCAATATAAAATAACGAATGAAAGTAAAAGAAATAAAATCACCTGTTTCATCAATTTCCGGAGTTGGTCCCCAGCTCACAAAGCTTCTCGCAAAAATTAACATTTTTACGGCAGGTGATTTGCTTTCGTATTATCCAAAAGATTACGAAGATTTATCGGTAAAAGTTACTCTTTGCGATTTTAAAAATCACAGCAAGATTCACACTGTTGCAAGAGTTGTCCGTCATGAATGGTTTGGCTACGGGCGGATGAAAACGCTTAAAATTATCATAAATGACCAGACAGCTTCGGCAGAATTAATCTGCTTTAACCGCGCATTTTTAGAAAAGGTTCTTATTCCCGGTTCCATAATCAGTGTATCGGGGCAATTTTTTGTAAAGTACGGAAAGCTGCAAAGTTCTGCCTTTGATGCGGCAAGAATTGATTTAAATACGCATAATATTCCTATCACCGGCGACGGGCTTCCAGATTTGCTCAAAATGAATCCGCCTGATATGGGAATAAAAGCTCTTTATCCTCTTACGGACGGGCTGACGCAAAAGACGCTGGCTAAGGCCATAGGAAACGCAATTCTCCAATACGCCCACGGAATTGAAGACGAAGTACCTGAAGATATAATCCGTTCAAGGGGCTTGCTGTCAAAGCAGGAAGCCATAAAACTCATTCATCAACCCCAAAATATAGACGAGGCTATGGCGGCAAAAAAGACTTTGGTTTATGAAGAGCTTTTTCAACTGGAGTCTGTAATTGCCCAGCGTGCCTTTAAACATCGTGGTTATATTCCTGATTTGGAAAGCAGCGAAAATCCGCAGGCAAAAAATATTTCCTACGATGATTTTAAAATCTCCCTGTCACCCCTGCAGCAAAAGCTTCTGGAAAAACTCCCTTTTCAATTGACAGAAGACCAGAAAAACGTAATCTACGAAATGGATAATGAAATTGACCGTGGCTTTATGGAAAGAAATGCTGTTATTCTAGGAAAAGACTCAAAGCTTCCATTTACAATGGCGCGCCTTTTACAGGGGGATGTTGGTTCCGGTAAAACTTTGACGGCCCTTTTTGCCTGTTTGCGTGTAATCAGTTATAAGGGACAATGCGCATTTATGGCTCCAACCGAAATCCTGGCCCGGCAACATGCAGAAACCACCTCAAAACTTTTGGATTCAATTGGAGTAAGGATTGCCTTTTTAACAGGAAATACAAAATCAGCAGGAAGAAGCCAGCTTTTAAAAGCCCTTAAAAATGGTGAAATTGATATTATTGTGGGAACCCATGCCCTCTTTTCTGCTCAAGTTGTTTATAAAGATTTACAGCTTGCAGTTATTGATGAACAGCATCGTTTTGGTGTAATGCAGCGCCAGTCAATTATTGCAAAAGGCCGCAAAACCGAAGAAAACGGAATTACTTTTGAGCCACATCTTCTTATGATGAGCGCAACCCCAATTCCAAGAACCCTTGCTCTTACAGTTTTTGGTGATTTGGATGTTTCTACTATAAAAACAATGCCTCAGGGACGAAAGCCCATTCAAACTTATCTTGTAAAAGAAGGAAATGAAAAGAATGCCTATGATGCCGTGAGAAAAGAACTGCTTAAGGGGCACCAAGCATATTTTGTTTATCCGGCAATTGACAGTGAATATGGCATGGATTTTGACGGAAGCGGCGAAAGTTCAAAGATTAAATCTGCTGAAAAGAACTTTGAAAACCTCAGTCACAATATTTATCCTCAGTTTAAGTGTACGCTTATTCATTCAAAAATTGATGAAGAAGAACAGGTTAGGATTTTGAATGATTTTCACAGCGGTAAAATACAAGTGCTGGCGGCAACTACAGTTGTAGAAGTTGGTGTTGATGTTCCCAATGCAACCTGCATGGTAATTGAACAGGCCGACCGTTTTGGAATGGCACAATTACATCAGCTGAGGGGACGGGTTGGCCGAGGTCAGGAACAGTCTTACTGTATTTTAATTTACAGCAAAAATCTTTCGGAAAGCGGCATTGAACGAATGAAAGCCCTTAGAGAAAGCACAGACGGTTTTTATATTGCCGAACAGGATTTAAAAACAAGAGGCCCCGGAGAAATCGCCGGAGCCGTTCAATCTGGAAATATAAAGTTAGGCATTGCAGACCCGGTACGTGACCGAGACATTCTGCTGCAAGCCCGCGCCGACGCATTTCAAAACCACAGCGTACAAGTTTTGCGAAGCAAAACTTGAAACGAAGGCAAAATCAACTTACGGTACAATTGCAACAGAAGCCTTCGTTATGCTACATAAGCCTCTAAGCGTCTAGCTCTTGTAGGATGCTGAAGTCTTACAATTGCATGCTTTTCAATCTGACGGATTCTTTCTTTTGTAAGGTTGCATACATCGCCAACTTCTTTCAAAGACATTGGTTTTTCGCCGTTCAGACCGTATCTCATTCTGATTACATTTGCTTCATTAGGACGGAGGGTATCAAGAACATAATCGATATCGTCGTTCATTGCAGATTCAATTGCCTTTTCATCTGGGCGGTCATAAAGTGAATCTTCCTGGAAATCAGCAACCAGAGTATGATCGTTATCGGAATTATTAACTTCTGCATCCAGAGAAACCATATCTCTTGAAATCTGTACCATTTCGCGTACATGAGAAGGTTCCATGTGGAGCATTGCACCAATTTCTTCGTATTCCTGCTGTTCTGATTTATTACCTGAAACAACCTTGCGAGCGTGTTCAATTCTTACAAGCTCATTTGCTCTATTTAATGGAAGACGGATTGCACGGCTCTTTTCGCTAACTGCTTTTAAGATTGCCTGATTAATCCACCATACAGCATAAGAAATAAAATGATAGCCTTTTGAAACATCAAACTTTTCAATGGCATTCAATAAACCAATATTTCCTTCGCTGATTAAATCTACTAATTCCAAACCGTGATTCTGGTATTTTTTTGCTACTCTAACAACAAACCTGAGATTTGCATTTACAATTTTATCTCTGGCGGCTTTATCACCATTCTGGGCTTTCTTAGCAAGTTCTACTTCTTCTTCGTGTGAAAGTAAAGGAACCTTGTTGATGTCTTTAAGATACATTGCCAAAACTGAATCGTCGTTATACATAAAATCGGCCTCCAAAAATTACCATTTATACCAATAATATAGCAATTTTTGTGCCAAGTTTATTTAATTCAGAAAAAATTGACAAAAATATTCGATTTTGTTTAAAAATAATAATAAAGTATGGGAAAAGTCAAATAAAAAAGGGTAATTTTAACACAATTCTGCTAAAATCACCCTTTTTCGGCTTTTTATTGTATCAAAATAACACACTCACTTTTTTTAGAGTAGTTTTTGGTTCAATTTGACACACATTTTTTTTAACTCAACAATTACTCTTCATCAACTGGAGCGCGAGGATCTAAATCACCGGTAAGCTTTTGTGAACGATTGATAATTCCCATTATAAAAATCAAAATTACCATATAAAGAACAAGCAAGCCGAGAGTAACAAAACACATTAGCGTTGATTTAGGAGCAAGACCGATTAAAATCAAAATTGGCGCACCAAAGACAATACCCATTCCACTTCCAGAAACAAGATTGTTGGCAGCCGGAGTTTCAAAATTAGGGTCAATTTCCCTTACCAAAAGAATACCTGAGCTGATTGTTCCTGTAAGCATTCCGAACATTGAAATAAAGCCTTCTTCTTCAAAACCTTTATAAATGATTTTTGACATAAACTTGAGATAGAAGAAAGTTACTGCACAGCCTACAACTATTGTGATAATGAAAGGAATCCACAAACCGGAAATATCGTCAAAATCGATTGAAGCAATTCCAGAAATAATCATTACATCAAAAGCGAGACCTGCGATGCGGCTCAAAAGATAATTGTTCTGATACTGACGTTCCATCCATTTTATTTTCTTCATTTTAGAAAAGAAGGTTCTAATTAAGAAAGCAAACATTGAAGCGATAATAAAATTGAATCCCCATAAAAGAGAATTAAGGGTTTCGCCTACGCCAGGAGCTTTTGCAGACAGTAAAGAGGTAATTCCATAGATAAAATAATAGGTAATCAGATAAACAATAAGAATCAAAGCCATCTGAATTGAGAGACGGTCGATAGATTCAGAAATCGGGATTTCATCAGCATCCTGAAAAGTATCTACTGTTACCGAACCATGGATATCTTTTGGAGTCTGCAATTTAATATTTTTTCTTTTTGAAGTAATACTAAGATATGCTACACCAACTATACATGCACACAAAAATCCGGTTGCAGCAATTGCAAGACCATAAGATTTTCCACCAATAAAGCCCATGGCTTCATAAGAAGAACCAACGTTATTGGCCTGTCCTGGTCCCTGTCCAAATCCCATTGGAAGAAGAATACCTGCGGCCTTAAAAAGATTAGGCATAATGGTAACTGAAAGCAAAATGGAAATTAAAAGTCCGACAATTCCCTGAGCACAGTAAGTACTTACAATAAGGGCACCACTTTTAAAGGCTGAACCAACGGCTCCTCTTGTGTCTTCACTCTTTCGGTGTACTCTTAACGACAGAGCAATAAAACCGATTGCAATTCCATGATAAGTAATCATATCAAAGAACTTTGGATCAATTGGAACAATTTTTAAATACTTTAGGGCTAGTAAAATGAAGCCGGCCAGTACCGAAGTTGGCATCAAGCTTTTTCGTATAAAAGGAACTTTCTGCCTTAAAAAATTAGAAATGATTACCATTACAGAAATGATTCCTATCTGTATCACAAAGTTCCATAATTCCACATTTTCTGCTGAATAAATCATAATTGTTTTTATCGGGAGACAATTTTAAAGACAATTATATTTTCATATAAAAGAACCTACCGATATCCTCCTTTTATTTTTTTTCTTTTATAAACTTACATACATGCACATATTTACGGACGTTTTTAAGCGTCGTGCCCTTTACTTCATAATGAGTTCCGGCAACATTGCTGAACACAAGATTATCTTTTAAGAAGAGGGCGATATCCGTTATTTCTGAAATTGGAACAATTACAGCCGGAGCGTCTGAAGCAGTTTCTGAAGCGGGGTTTGCACCTGCCTGCGGTTGAATTACAGGCTTAAACTCAAGGCGGTCATTATAAAGAGAAAGAGTTCCGCAGCCCACAACTTCTTCCTTGTGGTCGGCAGTAAGGGTTTTCATTGTCATATCAGAATCTTCAAAGAGAGGAATTGCATTATCCCTGCTCTGTTCTATATAAGTTTTGAAGTATTCGTCCTGCCACAAATCCCATTCTTCTACGGTGTGGAAAGGGAAATCATCATCAAAATAGCAGTATTGGCTGTAACTGGTAGAAAGGCCGCATTTTTTGCAGAAAACTGTATTTGCCTTGGAAGCAATTGTTCCAACTTCCCGACATTTTGGGCAGACACAAAGGGCACATTCCATTCCCTGAGCAAGATTTTTTCCTTTATATCTGATTGGATTTTGCTTCTGGCGTTCGTAAGCGTTTTCGTCCAAGTCACGGCGGACACAAGCAGTAATTTCGGCAGCATCCATTTCTTTGAGCTGCTCTGGCTTATAGATATTTACAACTTTACCGGTACACTTTCCCTTGCGGATTTTGTAGCCCCAGCGAGGATTTGTAAAATAACCGCCTTCAATTTTATAGGTGACTAGAGTTGCCCCGGAAGTTTTTACCAGCTTGCCGGTTGCATCAAAAATAGGACCGGTTCTTCCATTAAAAGAACGGTTTCCTTCAGGGAAGATGCAGACATTTTTTCCATTTCGAAGAGTGCGGATTGCCTTCATTACAGCAAGGGTGTCTGTTGTTCCCTTCATTTTGGCAATGGGTTCGAATCCCCAGAAAAGCAGTTTTGAAACAAAGCCCTGACGATAAACATGTTCACTTGCAACAAAATACATCTGCTTTCTAAAACTGAAGCCTACAAGGACAGGGTCTAAATTACAATTGTGGTTTGCAAGAATAAGACAGGGGCCGTCAATTTCTGGAGCCAATTCAGCTGTATAACCGTACTTCCACTTAAAAAAAGGTTTTGCTGTATGCCAGAAAAAAGACCAGATTCTTTGATGTCGTTTATAAACTTTCTGTAATTTTTTTTCAGAATTAGCTTGTTTGTTTGCTGGTTTTGAGTCCATAATTAAACATTATAACACGGAGAAAGCGGAATCCGCAATTATAATCTTAGATATTTATAATCATTCAATCCCGAATGTGTTGTTTTCAAAATCAAATTGGATTATGTGTTTTTTGAATAATTCCTGCCCCAAACAATTAATTTTATTTTCTTCCCATTTTCCATTGTCTTGAAGAACTGTAATCAAACCGGGAAATGAAGTATAACACGTTCGTATGTTTTCAAACATTTTATTGCCTATCCTAATGGATTTATAAAAATATGTTGGATTAGACACATCATCATTGGCATTTATTTTGGCTTCATTTAATTCGGAATCAGATTGAGGAGAAATAAGGATGAATTCTGCTAGTCCACCAGTATCAAGTGTAAAGGTGTGATATACATTTTCAATTTGTAAATCCAAATATAATAAATTATCTGTAAGTCCTAAATTTTCGATATCATCATTTTTTGCAATTGGTACTTTATTTTTTATATTACATTTTTTTGAATTTAAATAGATGATTTTGTTCGGATAATCTATTGTTAAATTTTTAAAATTCGATAAGAAATTCATTCCTAAGATTCCATCAACATCCAGTGTGGAAGTAATATATTTGTTGATATTTCTATAAAAATAAAATCTTACTGTTTCTACAGGGGTGTTATTAATTCGTAAATTATCAAAATCAAAATAAATTGCCGGCATTCTTTTTAAAACAGAATTATCAGCCACTGCAAAAGTTCGATTCATCTTTTTTATCTGGTCATTAACATCGTCTATTAATTCATCTGCAATTTTAAATTCCATAAAATCATAAAAAAAAACAGTTTTATCAATTTCCAGTTCTTTGATTACATTAAAGTAAATCAGAGATTTTGCAGAACCGGTATCAAGTAAAAATCTAAATTTTTTGGAACCTATCTGCAAATCCATGGACGGGAATTCTGTTTCATACTGGATTTTTATTGTTTTTGCTGTAATAAAGTTGCTGCATAAAAACAATAAAATACAGAAAATAAATTTATTTTTCGTAGCAGTAAAATACATGACCTCACTCCATTCTAAACATATCGTTTTCAAAATCAAATTGGATTATGTGTTTTTTGAATAAAGCCAAACCTATTGAAGAAAAATGTATTGAGTCTAATTTTTTTTCATCAATTAATGTGTTTAAATATTCATTATCAAAATAAGTAGCTGGTAATTTTGCTTGATTATTATTTATTCCAAAATCTACATTAAAAAAAGTATTTTTAGTAATATTGTCCTGCTTTAATTCTTTTTTAAGTTCCGAAGATAATACTAGGAAATCAGTATTATTACCTGTATCCAATAAACACCAACTTAAATTACCGTTAATATCCGCGTGAACAAAAAATCTATTTTCATCAGTTTTAAGATTGTATTTCATTGGTAATTCTCGAGATACCTTTATTGGCTCTGATTTAAACTTATAATTTGAATTAAATGCTATGTTTTTACTTTTATAATCAATCGTTAAATTTCTAAGCTGCAC
>JAILQA010000129.1 GCA_024699205.1 Treponema sp.
ACAACAGTAATTATGGTTTGTCATGATATGGAAGTTGTCCTCGATTATGCTACAAGAATCCTGATTATGACAAACGGAAAAGTTATTGCAGACAATGACGCAAAAACAATTTTAAAAGACAAGGAACTTCTTTTAAAAGCCAGATTATTGCAACCACAAATTGCAGAAACCGCCAGCAAGCTAGGTCCTGATTTTGATGGTATTTTCACAGTTGAAGAAATGATTGAAAAAATCAGAAGGCTTAATCAGCAGGCTTAAATAGACCAGTTAGAAAAGGAGATTAAAATGAAAGGATTTTTAGATTATTTACCCGGTAATTCAATTTTACATAAATCACATCCACTTGCAAAACTTACAGTTGCAATTGCAATCTGTGCGGCTGCCTTTGTTTCTTCTTCCTATATCTTTTTAGGCTCATTGATTTTGTTGAATCTTTTATTAGGCTTAATCGGCGATTCAAATACAAGTAAAAACGAAAGAAAAAATCGTCCCGGAGTTTTTAAGAGAACTATAGGAATATTCAAGGGACTTTTTAAGGTTTCAATCTTTTTATTCATTCTTCAGATTCTTTTAATCCGCAAGGGTGAACCTGTCTTTGCAATCAAAAGTTTTGCCATCACAGACAGAGGCTTAAACAATGGTGCACTTCTTGTTCTGCGTTTGATTGCCGCCACTCTGCCCCTTTCCATTATGATTACCGTTACAAATCTTTCTGATTTATCCAACGTCCTCGTAAACAATCTTCACCTTCCATACAAATACGCCTTTACTTTTACAACTGCCATCCGTTTTATTCCGCTTTTCGGAAACGAAATGAATAATATTATGGAGGCACAGATTTCGCGCGGGGTTGATTTTGAAACCAAAAATCCTTTCAAAAAAATAGCCCTGGTACTTCCGCTTTGTGTTCCTCTCCTGCTCTCGTCTGTAAGAAAAATTGACTCAACGTCGGTTGCAACGGAATTACGTGGCTTCCATCTTAGAAAAAAAGGCAGTAACAGCAAAAGCTACAAATTCCGATTTATGGATTTTGCCTTTGTTTTATTCGCCTTGGCAATTCTTGCAATAGGAATAATAATTTAAGTTCTAAAGCAGGCTACAAGCGCAACCTGACAGGAGTGATTTTATTCTTGAATAATTTTCGTCCCCGCTAATTTGTAGCCTTTTTCATCTGTTGAATAGACTTTTTCAATAGAAGAAAGATAAATTGTTCCGCCATTAAGCTTTATAAAATGTGGAACAGAAGAATCATCTTGTGAAGTATCAGTTTTAAGGGCAACTTTGTTATTGTAAAAATAAAAATTACCAGACGAAATCTCTATTGAATTATCAGCTTTAATTCCATTTTTTGAATCTAAAAGATAGCAGCTGAAGGATTTTTCGCTTTCCACGGTGAAGGAAGTGCAGTTTATGGAAGACCCTTTTGAAGTTCCCTGAAAATAATAATTTCCACTCCCCTTCATTTTTATATCATCAGCTTTTACAGCGTGATAAATATTTCCTGTAACATAAAGATTGCCGCTTCCACCTATATTCAAATCTTTTTTGCAATAAATTGCCCCTATTTTTGAATCATTTTTTCCAGAAGAAAGAATATAATTTGAAGTTTCCTGCGAGGAAGACAATTCAAACTTTACTTCACTGTAAATTGCAGGCTGTCCTTTTGTGTTTTCTATATAAGCATTTTTTAGTTTTAACTCAGTATTTTTTGTTTTAACAATAATCTGTCCGTTAAAGTAGCCAGAAATTGTATAAACCACTTCCTCACGTTTTGGTGAAATTGTAATCACATTGTTTTTTATAGAGACGGATTTATCCATAGGAGAAAGGCTGATTTTATCCCCATAAGATGCTTTTGCCGCTGCTGAATCGATTGTAATTTTTTTTGACTGTGAAAAACCGGCACTAGCAAAAAGTATTAAAGCAAAAAATAATAATATTGATTTTTTCATCTTCTAATCTTCCTGTATAAAAACTGCTGCCTGAGGATAATATTGCTCTTTTTCAGTGACATAAAAAGTTTTGTTGGCAAAAGTATAAAAAGTTCCTCCTGCAAGGGTAATTGAATGATGCTTGTCGCCTGCTTCCTGGGAAATTCCAGTTTTTAAGGCTATTTCATTATCATAAAGATAATAGTTTCCAGAAGAAATATTAATAAATCCATCAGCCTTTATTCCGTTTTTAGAATTAATCAGATAGCATTTAAAATCCTTTTTCTGTTCAACCGTAAAAGTTTCGCAGGTTAAAGCCGAACCAGATTTTGTTCCCTGCAGATAAAAAGTGCCGGTACCCTTTATTTTGACTTCCTCAGCTTCTACCCCATGACAGACATTTCCCACAACATAAAGATTTCCGCTGCCACCAAGGACAAGTCCTCTTTTTCCTTGAAGGGCGGCTACTTTTGAATAATTTCTTCCGCTTGAAACAATATAATTTGTCGAACCATTTACACTTGAAACTTCAAACTTAGAAGAGCTTTTCAGAGCAGGTAGTCCGGACGTATTTTCAAGATAAGCATTATTCAGTCGAATTGTTGTATCCTTTGTTTTATTAATAATCTGTCCATTAAAATAACCAGTAATCTCATAAGTTACATCTTCTTTGCCGGGCGCAATTGTAATCAGATTTTTTTCTATTGTAACAGAAGAATCCATAGGTGTAATTTTTATTTCCTGTCCGTACAATTCTTTAGCAGCTTTATAATCAATTGAAAGCTTTGAAGATGATGTATTTTTTACACAGGAAGAAAAAGTCAAGGCAGAAAGACTTACAATAATGCCCATCAGATTTTTAAGCAGATTTTTTGATAATTCTTTTTTCATATCCGGCTCCA
>JAILQA010000154.1 GCA_024699205.1 Treponema sp.
TGTTGAAAACTCAACCTGAATTGAATTAATTTTTCCGTTTCGAGCAAAAAGATCTTTAGATTCATTTTGAGAAAGAGAAGTTCCCTTATGCTTTATTCCGTTTACAGAATCTTACATCACTGTAAACGGAATAAAGCATAAGGGAACTTCTCTTTCTCAAAATGAATCTAAAGATCTTTTTGCTCGAAACGGAAAAATTAATTCAATTCAGGTTGAGTTTTCAACAGCCTTTGGAAAATAATTTTTCAAAATGCAGTTTGCAGTTCGCATTGCACGCTGCATCCTGAATTGAGGTATTTATTGAGGTAATTATGGTTACGATTTACGAAACTTCAAAAGACACGGAGAGACGTTTTTATAAATTACAAGAAGCTGAAAGAAAGGCTGGCGACAAAGAATGGACATTATTTTCATTCGATGTAGCCGCAGCAAAGGATGGACAAACTTTCAAGGGATTCGGTGGTGCTATCACAGAATCTGCGGGTTATGTTCTTTCGCAGATGAAGGATGAAACACAAAAAGAGATTCTGCAAAAATATTTCGACAGCAAAAAGGGAAACGCTTATTCCTTTGTGAGAACGCACTTAAACTCCTGCGATTTTTCTTTGGAAAACTGGGCTTGTGTGCCGGAAAAGGATGAAAGTCTTGAATCTTTTTCTATGGAACGACCAAACAAATACATGCTGCCCGCAATTCACAAAGCCGCTGAAATTGTAAAAAGCAATGGTCGTGAGTTGAATCTTCTGATTTCTCCCTGGTCGCCGCCAACCTGGATGAAAGACAACAATGATATGAATCACGGCGGAAAGCTGCTTCCTCAATACAAAAAACTTTGGGCCCAATATTTCTGCAAGTTTATACTTGAATTGCAGAAACAAGGTCTCAAAGTTTCGTATGTTACAATCCAGAATGAGCCGGAAGCAAAGCAAGTTTGGGATTCCTGCCTCTGGACTGGCCAAGAAGAAGGAGATTTTGCCGTAAATTATCTTTATCCTGCTTTTAAAGCAAATAATTTGGCAGACATCAAGATTCTTGTTTGGGATCATAACCGCGACCGCTTAAAAGAGCGATTTGAAGAATCAATGAGCGTTGCAAATGCGACTAATGCGGAAAAAGCAATCGGCGGTGCAGCCTTCCACTGGTATTCAGGCGACCAATACGACAATTTAAAATTTTTGAGCCAGAAATACCCTGACAAAGATTTTATCTTTACAGAAGGCTGCATTGAAGGCGGACCAAGACAAGGAGCCTGGTTTACAGGTGAACGCTATGCCCACAATATCATCAACGATTTGAACAATGGCTGTACGGCCTGGATTGACTGGAATATCGTTTTGAATATGGAAGGCGGTCCAAATCATGTAGGAAACAACTGCGATGCTCCAATTCTTGCAAATCCTGAAGATGGAAAATATTATCCGCAGAGTTCATACTATTACATTGGACACTTTTCAAGGTTCATCAAGCCGGGTGCGATTCACCTTGATACAAAACTGAACTCTTATTTTGTACCAACAACCGTAACCGCTACCACAGGAAATGACATTGAAGCCACAGCCTTTAAAAACCCGGACGGTTCTGTTGCAATTGTCGTGATGAACCGCACAGAAGCAAACGCAGGATTTGTACTCACTATGCCAGATAAAACCGCAACGCATTACTTCTGTCCTCCACGTTCAATTCAGACCTTTATCTGGGAAAAGTAAAGATTATTTTTTCTTCTTTGCTAATTCTTCATACATTTTGAACAATTCAGCAACACACTCGCTTTCGGTTATCTTGGTACTGAAAGCGTAGGCTTGCATTACAGCCCTGTCGTTTTCTTGGTGGGCTTTACGTAATTCTGGAGGCATTACGGTTTCATCATAAAGATCTGCAAGTGAGTTATCTGGGTATTTTGCACGGGCATCTAAGATTGCCTGGGCAGTCTGTTCAATTTTCTTTTTCTCTTCTTCTGATGGATTTGGCCAGGGGAAGTTGTTGTAGACTATATCTTTTGAATATCTATAACGCATTTCAAGACGACCACAAACAGTCCTCATCCAAGCCATGTGTACATTAGAAGTTAGAATACCAAACTCATATAATCCGGCATTTGTTATGATTGTTGCAGAATCTGTCGGAATAGTCTCTGAATCAAGGAATCCGATTGGAATATATCGCCTGTTTTCAGAAGAGACACGAGGAACAATTAAATACTGTTCAGGATTTCGTATCTCCCTGAATAATGTCGGTGTATCAGCCAATTTCTGTCTGTCCTCTGCTCCCTTCAATCTGTCCTGCCTGCAAGCTTCAATTCGCTTCATCACAAGAGGCATTTTTCTAAGTTCAGAAGGATTAGCTCCAACAAGCCAAAGACAATATCGTTTTTTATTGTTGATATATTCTTCTGCTCCAGTCAACTTCTTTATATACTTTAATGCATCAGGTTCATTTTTGATAAAATCTTCATATTCATTACCTTCTATAATTAAATGACCGCCATCAGCTGGACGATTACCTGTTGTCATAAAAGGAACATTGCAAATAGGTTTTGAACGACTTTCAATCCAGACAAGAGGAGCCTCAATAAGATATGGATTTATATTTTTGACTCTTATTGATTGAGCTTCATTTAAAAACAAAGTCTTATCTTCTTTATTCTCCAAAGAAGAAAATCCAATTATTACACAATGAACGGCAGCCATATCTCTTTTTGTACCTTCATTACCCCATTTAAAGGTTTTGTATGCAAAATCAAAATGAATTCCAAAACGTTCAAAAATTGGCTTCCATACACTCGCAACCTGTTCACCTTGAGTAATTGAATTTGTTGCAACAAAGGCACACTTAGTTTTTGTATTCTGAATCATCTGCGATGCTTTGAAAAACCAGTTTGAAACATAATCTATTTTTCCAGCTGTTTTATACGCTTTCCCTTTTTCATCAACATAAACGCTTAATGTATCTTCTTTCTGAGTTTCTGTCTGTAATCCATATCCAACAAAAGGAGGATTTCCAATTATATAATCATAAACACGTTTTTCGCGAGAAATCTTTGGCAAGTTTTTTTCCTCAAATTCTTTTGTTATTACATTTAATTCTTTGAAATGCCTGCCTTCAAGAGATTCTGTAGAAATGTCACTTATTTCAAGATCTCCAACATCCTTATCTATTTTATAAACATTCAGTTTTTCAGTGAATAAATATTTATTCTTATTACTTTCTGAAAAATCAGACCAATCAATCCTCAGTGCATTTCCTTCAATGATATTTGTATAATTATCCAGCGGTAAAAAAGAACTTGCGGAATTGGTAATTGAGTTTGTCTCCTGCAACATCTGACATTCTGCAATCCAAAGCGCGGTTTTTGCAACAACACAGGCAAAATCGTTTATTTCAATTCCATAAAACTGCTGAATATGGACACGAACAAAATCATAACCGAATAATTCTGTAAAAGTTCCCTGTTCTTCGTTACCACCAATCATAAGCTGAAGACATTTATTTTCAAGACGACGGAGACTCAAATAGGTTTCTGTCAAAAAGTTACCGCTTCCAGAGGCAGGATCTAAAAACTTTAAGCTTCCAAGCTTTCTCTGAAATCGAAGCAGCTTATCATTTCTTGTGGCTAAACTTTTAATATTTTTAATTTCTTCATATTCCGCATTAAGGTCATCCATAAAAAGCGGATCTATTACCTTATGAATATTTTCGATAGAAGTATAATGCATTCCACCAGCACGTCGAGTTTCTGGATTGAGCGTGGATTCAAAAACTGCACCAAAAATTGTTGGAGAAATATCTGACCAGTTAAAATCAGCACT
>JAILQA010000178.1 GCA_024699205.1 Treponema sp.
CCTTTAATATGCGGATTTCTTCTTCAAGTCCGTCATCAAACATCATATCAACACGCTTTCTGATTCGTTCGTATAATAATTCTCTTGGAGGCTGAAGTACAAGGAATAAAAAATCATATTCTTCGCGCAATTTTGGTTCAAGTTGATAGCTGGAACGGGTTCTTCCTGTGGTGTAATATACTTCAAGGGCGCGGCAGATCCTGTAGGCATCATTAACATTGATTACTTTTGCACTTACGGGATCAACTTTTTTCAATTCATCATACAAGAGCTGATTTCCTTCTTTTGCTATTCGGCTTTTTAATTCTTCACGGATTTTAGGGTCAGATTCTGGGGTGGGTGGCAGTCCATATAAAAAGTCTCTTATATAAAAACCTGTTCCACCGCAGATTACAGGGATTTTTCCACGGGCGTGAATATCGGAACAGGCTTTATCTGCCATAAAAACAAAATCTGCAACTGAAAACTGCTGGTCGGGAGTTTTTACATCAATAAGGTGATGGGGGATTTGCCTGCAAAAATCGGGATCTGGTTTTGCAGTACCTATATTCATGTATTTGTAAACTGACTGGGAATCTGCACTTATAATTTCTGCATTTAAAATAAAATGACTGCCAGCCGGTGAAAACAATTCACGGGTCAAGGCAGTCTTTCCTGAAGCAGTAGGTGCAAAAATTATAAGAACAGGTATTTTTTTTGACACTGTACTATTATTTTTACTACTTGCTTTCTTCAATACAATATTTAACCCTGTTATTAAAAAGTTGTCTTGCGGCTACACATACAACTTTGTCTGAATTAGCATCAATTTCAGGATCGTTAATTTTAGCCATCTGATAAGCACGACGACTTGCAGCAACTGTGATTTCGTAGATATTACCGTTAAATTCTACCAACTGTTCCAATGGAAAAATCATTACATACCCCTTTTTACTTCTATATATTTTAATGATATAAAGAGCTAATGTCAACGCAATAACAATGCATAATGTATAATGCTGAATGCATAATTATAGGGAACTGTAAACTACGTTTTTCATTTTACGGGTGAGTTCCCAGGTGCCGGCATTTGTTTTTTGCATGAGCATAACAATAACCATATTGTTTTTTATATCTATATTTACAAAAGGTCCAAGCCAGCCATCCCAGCCGAACTCATCCTGTTCAGCAAGATACTTGCATTTTCCTGGTTCATAGGCAATTCTCAAAAAATTACAGTATGTATGACCTGACCAGTTTTCCATCTTCTGATCAAATTTCTGCTGCAAATCATCACGGAGTCTGGCAGAAGCAAGATATTCAACAGTCCGTTTCTGAAGAATACGCACTCCATTATATTCGCCTTTGTTTACAAGCATAAGGGCAAATTTTAAATAATCATCAAGAGTTGAACAAAGACCTGCTCCACCACTTTCAAAGCTTGGCTGATGATCCATTTTATTTTGAATACCAAGATTCGGACTTTTGAACTCCTTAACTGATTTTCCGTCATCGCAGATATATGCTTTTGCAAGCCTGTCCTGTTTTTCTGCAGGAACATAAAAATCTGTATCCTTCATTCCGAGCGGTTCAAAAATATTCTTTTTAAGGAAATCTGAAAATTTCATTCCGGAAACTACTTCAATTACAGCGCCCATAATATCTGCAGAAAGTCCGTAATTATAATCTGTACCCGGTTCAAAAGAAACAGGAATTGAAGCCAGACGTTTTGCAACATCCAGTGTAGAAATTTTGCACTTTCCCTGACAATCATCATTAAGTTCAAAAATTAAATCTGATGTAAGATGTTCGCCATAAGGGGAATTTTCAGACCAGGCACCATAAGTATAACCGCTGGTCATATTCAGTAAATCTCGAACTGTTACATTTCGGTTAGCTTTCTGGGAAACACCTTTTCTTCCCTTATCATAAGAAATCTGAAGATTCCAGAACTCGGGAATATATTTTCCTACTTCATCGGCTAAGTCAATTTTTCCCTGCTCAATTAAAATCCAGGCGGCAACAGCAGTAACAGGCTTTGTCATAGAAAAAAGGCGGCAGATAGTATTACGCTCAAACGGAAGATTATTGTCTACATCCCTGCATCCGGCCTGCCAGTAACCGATTTCTTTATTATCTTTATAAATTACGCAGTTAACTCCTGCTACTTTTTTTTCATCAACAGAATCGATAAATACATCCTGTAATTTTGATAAATGATTTGTATCCATAAAATTTA
>JAILQA010000028.1 GCA_024699205.1 Treponema sp.
TAAAAAAGTATTCTCGTTCTGGAAAAAAAGCAGAAATTCTTTTGTCATAATCCTGAAGATAACTACAAAGTTCATCGTTCAAAAATAAACGGCGATCTTTATGACGTTTTGAAAGAATTATATCAATGTATTTTTTTTCAAGATTTACTTCACTGCATTTTAATTTTACCACTTCACAGGTCCTGACCCCACAACTGTACATGAACCTGTAGATAGCTGGTAATACATATCTGCCATTATTTTTAATCTGCGCAGCAAATCTGTCGCACTCCTTAAAAAACGCTTTTATCTCGTTTTCATTCATAAGGTAAGTTTCTGCATGATACTTTCGTATTTTGAAATTATCATTGAGTATATACGCATCCTCTCCAATACGCCGGAGGTATTTTCCGAACTCTCGAATGGGAGGAATCCAGCTGCGATCCTGCGTTATGGACTTTGAATCCTTTTTGACAGCCCAGGCCTCTACAATTTCTTTTAATAAAAATTCTGAATTACCGTTATAGTAATTATACTCATCCAGACTTCTTAAATGATGTTTCGCAGTTGAATACTCTATGCCCAAAGAATTTTTGAATGCAAGGAAAGCTTCTATTTTTGGTTTTAATGCGCTTATAAGATATTTCTTTTCCATGGTTCTAATCTCCGTATATGTTGGCAAAAGGAAGAACACATGCTGACATATGTTCTTCATCAGTCGTAATGTAAATTCCTGTAGATTTTGGTGAAGAATGTCCCAAAATCGCAGATATCGTTTCAAGAGGAATTTCATTCAGAACCATAGTTGAAGCTGCGTTATGTCTGAGCATATGCATTCCAATTATTCGGTCTCCTTTCTCTATCCCGGCTTTTTTGAAAGCTCTTTGTATAATGCGATAAGTGTCTCCTGCACGACTAAGCGGTTCAAAAGGTGCATTTTTTCTAAGAAATAAATAATCAGATTTTACTTTTGGTCGTTCATACTGGATGTATTTTACAATGGCGTTACCTAAATCAGTTGTAAGGGGCAATGTCACAGGATTGCCTGTTTTTGACTGTGTAAAAGAAAAAGTTTCAGCTATCCAGTCTATGTTTGACAGTTTTAGTTTTATAGCATCACAGGCTCTGATTCCTGTATGAAGTCCTAAGAGTAAAAACACGGAATCTTGGGCTGAGATTTTCTCTTGCTCAATCAATTGGAAAAGTCTCTTTCGTTCTTCAGATGAAAGCATAGGAACTATCCTTTCTCTTCTTGCACAGTGGATACCTTCTATAGCTTGTATCAGATCCTTTCTTTTTTTTAATTCAAAAAAGAGCTTGAACCCACGCAGCCTGTCTTTTATCTGAAATGGAGATAAGGTTTTTAGGTAGTCTAATACCATAGTTCCTTTCACTTTATCCATATTGTTTATATTTTTTGACGTCAGATACTCAAGTAAATAATAAACGCTGTATAAACAATTAACCTGAGAAGACTCGTTTGGATATCTTTGTATAATATATTCCTTAAGATCCTGAAAATCGTTCATAAAATGCTGAGTTTCAAGTTCAAATGCTCTCCGCTTTTGAGCAGAAAGATCAAAGTGTCCGGTTTGATAAAATGAATCCAGGACTCTAAAAAGCCTTCCCCGATAATGGAATTTGGATATATTGAATTCTCCTGTTTTTATACCCAAAACATCTTCTGAAAACTGTCTGCCAATCTCGGTTGTGTACATATCAGTTTTCCTTTCCTTACAGAAACGCCTGAACTGATTCGTTATTCTTTTGTAATAGACTAACGTAGTTTTCCTATAATTGTTTTGCCTAAGAAAATCCAGGAACGAATTACAAATGAAATCAATAGTCATAATGACCTCCTTTACATTTATTTTCGTAAAATATTTTCGTAAAATTGCATATTTTCGTAATCTGTGATATTATTTTCGTAAAATGATGTTTTTGGAGGAAAAATTATGCAGGAATCTGAATTAATCGACCTGATTACGAAAATAAAGGAAAGAAAAACCGAGACTTCAAAAATAGAATTTAAAAGCTCAAAGGGTGGGACTCCAGAAAAGCTTTATGACAGTTTTTCAAGTTTTTCCAACACCGAGGGCGGAATTATTATTTTCGGAATTGATGAAAAAGCGGGCTATAAAGTTTGCGGAATTCAGAATCCTGATGATCTTGAAAAGAAAATTGTTGAGCAGGCAAAAGAAATGGAGCCTGTAGTCAGACCTCTGATAAGTTTTTGCGAATATGAAGGGAAGATTGTTGCCTCTGCAGAAATTGCAGAGATGGATTCTGTAAGCAAACCATGCTATTACACAGGAAAAGGAAAAAGCAAGGGTTCTTATATCCGAATCGGGGATGCTGATTTACCGATGACCGAATATGAAATCTACAGTTATGATGCCTTCAAATATAAAACGGAAGATGAGCTTAGGACAAGCAGGCGAATCGATGATTCCATGATCGACCAGATCCAGCTGGACGGATTTTTTGCTAAGGCGGTTTCTGTAAAACCGAACCTTGTAAATATGGACAAGAAAACTCTTGTTACATTAAACGGACTTTCTGATAAGGAAGGAAATCCTACTGTCTGCGGAATAATGCTGTTCGGTAAATATCCTCAGTATCTTTCGCCAAATCTTGATATTGTAGCTGTTGTATGTGCATCGAATACTTATGCAGAAGAAGCAGCAACCGGAGAACGTTTTCTTGTAAACAAGAGGCTTGATGGAACAATTCCCCAGATGCTTGAAAGCGCACTTGCTTTCGTTCAGCAGAATATGAAAATTTCAACTGTAGTTGATGAAACCGGTCACCGTAATGATGTTTATGAATATCCGGTAAAAGCCATTCGAGAAATTATCCTGAACGCGCTGATTCATCGTGACTACAGTATTCATACAGAAAATGATCCAATCCGTATCGAAATGTATCCTGATAGAATTGAAGTTTCAAATCCGGGCGGATTATACGGACGTCTCACACTCGATGAACTTGGAAAAACTAAGGCAGATGTAAGAAACCCATTTATTGCCGCTGCTCTGGAAATCTTAAATACGACAGAAAACAGATACTCCGGTATTCCTACAATCTACGCAGAGATGAAAAAGGCAGGCTTACTTGAGCCAAAATTTGAAAATACAAGAGGAACATTTAAAGTCACTCTCTATAATGAAAAAAGATCTGAAAATCGATTAACAGAAGAGATAATAGATTTTTGCCGGAAACCAAGATCAAAAGAAGTGATTGCTAAACAGTTTGGTTTTGACGAAAAGCATCCTGCATATTTTGTGAAGAATTACATAATTCCGCTTATCGAAGAAGGTAAACTGAAATATACAATTCCTGAAAAACCGCGAAGCAAAAATCAGCAGATTGTAGTTGTTGAGAAAGCCACCCTCTGATGAGTCCTTTTTTGCATATCTAATTATAATTGAAAATTTTATCAGATTGAGAGTTAAAAATGTATTCAAAACTATGCCGAAGAATTCAGTATAAAATCATTATAACATAATGAAATAAGCTGAAGATTCGGCATAGTTTTTTCTTCGGTATAATCGGCATGTAATATCATATGTCTTTTACCGTGTGAATTACGTGAGTTATGGCGCCGGTGATTATTGTTTCACCTTTGATATTGTAGACGCGTCCCAGAACAAAATGCCCTTCTGATTCATATACGACGAGAGAGTTTTGATTAAGCTTCTTCGCGCGATCAATCACAATCAGATCTCCGTTGTAGATTCCCATGTGAGTGTAATGCGAACTTTCAATCCGCATCACCACCGTCGCAGAAGGATGCTTAATCATGTAAGAATTAAAATCAATCTGTTTGCCTTCATAACCTTGGGCCGGGCTTGGAAAACCAGTAATCATATTACCACCTCACTTTAATATTGCTATTTAGAAAAATTATTCTGTATTAAAGTATAGTGGTTAAGAGTGCCAAAGATTGACACTCTTAATTCTCAGTGGTGGAATTTGTGCAAATTTTTATAGCTCCTGGTCAAACAAAGCGCAGACTTTTTCACA
>JAILQA010000278.1 GCA_024699205.1 Treponema sp.
CAGAAGATCTGACTTGATGAACTCTACGGAATAAAAACAGAAGAAAAATGTTGCCACATAATTAAGAGAAAAAACTAAAAAGTTGCTTATCCGAACCATGTAGAAACCGGTCTGACTGCTGTTTCCCCTGAAGATGTAAGCCATAGCATCAAAAATAAGGAGAATGCCCGTAATTATTTGGATTAGAATAAGTGTGCGCCGACTGTTATTCTTAAGTTTATGTCCTGACAGTAAAAAAACGCCGACTTGCAGACAAAAAAAGGCCAGTCCCAAAAGCATTACGATACTAATAATTCTAATTGTGTCATTCATACAAACTATAATTCTATGTTATATAGATTAGTTTGTCAAAAAAAGAGTTAGATTGTTATATCATCATAATTGCAGTAAGCATTCGTTCTGAGGCAGATTTTGTTCTTCTATAGGAGCAGAAACTATGGGCTTCAATTTGAGAATGATAGGTGCAGATTTCAGATGAAAAAAAGTTTTCTTTTAATACACCGTTTTTTAAAACTGTTAGTTTTACAGCCTCTTGCAGATTCAAAAGATATTTTTCTGTATTTTTTCTGGTGAAGATTTTTGATATTTCTGCATTATCAAAGCTCTTGCTGAATTCATTAAAAACATCTTGGCCAACTTCATAGCAGTCTTTACAAATGTGCGAACCAATCGCAACCATAATGTTTTCCGGCTTACAATCAAAGGCTTGGTTCATTTTTTTTAAGGTAGATTCGGAGATTTTTTTTACTGTTCCCTTCCAGCCGCTATGTACCATAGCTATAACTTCTTTTACAGAATCGTAAAAATAAACAGGAAGGCAATCGGCCTCTACCGTGCATAAAAGAAGATTTTTTTCATTTGTAATAAGGCCATCGTATGGAGCGTTTTCATCTAAAGGGCGTATAATACCATCTCCGCCATTTTTTCGGGTTACAATTTTTACATTTGCCGTATGCATTTGCTTTGTTTTAACCATGTTTTCTGGCGAAATTCCCAGTTCTTGTCCAAGTGCAAGATAATTCTCATAGGATAAGGCATCTTCAAAATTCCAGGCTGTATCTTTTGAAGTTGTATAGAGACTTCTTATATTTCCTTTTGCCTCTAATTCAGGAATTGAAAAATATTTAATAATCATTTCATATTCCTTTCTTCAAGCTTTTTGTTCATCTTTTTTGCTGAAACAGCATCAATTTTGTAGGAAATAAGCATGACAGTTAGATAAACAAGAATTATAACAACCTCAAAACTTAAAACAGCGATAGGGTTCTTAAAATTAAACCAGTGAAGAAGAAAGCCTGTTGCGAGAGTAGCGGCATTTATTATTATAAAATAGGCAATCTGTAAAATAACCATAGTGCGTTTGGAATAATCTTTTTCGCTAAGCATTGGAAGATAACAGATTCCACAAAGTATCCCAATTAACATAATTCCCCAGATATCTATTATCTTAAAAGTAACTTCCATACTTACAAAAAGTGCTTCATATAAAGTTGCAAAAAAGAAAATTGCAGTTACTACACGAGTAAAAATCTCAAGAATAGCAGTTATTTTTTCTTTCATAATATTTTCTCCTGATAAAGATTGATTCAAAAAGCCTTAAAGACCAAGCTTCTTTTTTAGTGCCGGAATGTAATTCCTTGAGATAATAACCTTGTATCCATTTTTAAGGATAGCTTCAAAACGTCCGCCAAAAGCAGGGGAGAGACTTTCTACCTTATTCAAATTCATAATCACGGCTTTATTAACCCGCAGAAAATCCTGAGATAAAAAGTATTCCTCCAGCTGATACAATTTAAGTTTTGTTTCAAGTACGTCATCCAAAGTGTAAGCAAAAACCTTATCATCTACAGACTCGAAATAAAGAATATCCGATATTTCTGTAAAAACAATTTTTGCATCCTTTTGAAAGTTTATTTTCTGTCTGTGATTTTTAATGCGTTCAATCAAAAGACGAATATCTTCATCAAGATTTTCACACTTGATTACGATTTCGTCTTCCTCTTCTGGCAACTTATCCAAAATTGTGATTTTCATATTTTAGAATTCTATCACAAAAGGCTTTTCAAAGTCACCCCTAAAATAATAAGTTGCTTTTTGTTTTTCAGGTTCAAAGGTAATGCTCCAGGCAGTTATGTCGTCAACGCTGTAATTTTTTGCACTTACACTTTCCATTGTCTTTCGTACATCCTCGGCATTCATATTCCATGTAGCCTCATCTCCAGCCTCCAGAAGCTTTGCCAGTCTTTCACGGGAATTCTCTCTGTGCGGATTAGAACCATCATCTTTTTTAGGACTTTCTGCAGTGTAATGATTTGTAAGAGCCTTTGACTCTGATACATACATTTTATTATTTACATATTCAACGACAACTGCTTTTCCACTTGCATCTGCAATAGCAAAATGATGAGCACTGCCGATTACCGAATACATATCAATTCCTTCCAGAACTTTAATTGCTTCATCAACATTTGCTGCTTTATCCAGAATCATACGGATTGCAACTGTTGTAGTCGCATTTGGCTTGTCGGTATCCTGTGCAGTTTTTTCATCATCTCCAGCCATAAGATCTGCAATATAAAGCCCCTTTTCGTTTATACCGTCAAGTGGGACATAAATTGAAGAGAGGGCAATCATATCATTTGGGAACTTGTATGCCGGTTTCCAGTCACGTTTTAATCCCAAAAACTCCAGACAACTTGTTGAAATTGATTCATAAGCTCCAGTTGGTTTTGTATGAATAATGATAATAGAACAATCATTCCAGTCAAAATTACGTCCGTAAATCTGTCCGCCATCAGCATTTGCAGAAGCAATAGAACTGCAGCCAAAATCAGGCTCAGTAATTTTTACACTGATATTTTTTCCGGCTCCAATTCCACTCCACTTTCCTTTTTTAAGGCATTTTGTGAGATAGTCAGCCATTTCATCGTTTGTTTTTCCGCCGCCAGCCTCAATATATTCATCAAGCTTATAATCGCCCTCATACTCAATATAAAAAACACCGTCTGTAATTTTAGTTAGTGTTTTTAGCGCTGCCATCTCTGCATTATAATTACAACCTGCGAATAATAAGATATTTGCTAAAAGAATAATTCCTAATAAAGTTGATTTTTTCATTTCTTACTCCTTGTGTATGCCCTCTGTGGGGCTTTCTTAATATATCTGGAGTATAGCAGAGAAAAAAAAATCAACAATATAGATTTCGGTAAGATGCAATTTGGAAGGGGTAAGATGCAGTGAGGATATTATTTCAACTTAAATGTATCAAGTTCAGCAATAAGGCCCTTCAAACTGTCTTGTGTGCTTGTTGTAGAAGCTGTGGTGATTGTAACTGCATCAGAAATCTGCTGTGAGAAGCCTGTAATCTGATTCATATTCTCAGAAATATTTCGTGTTACATCAGAAAGATTTTTCATTTCCCTAAGAATCTGTTCGCCACCAACAAGCATTTCTGTAGAACCGTTCTTTACCTCTGTAGTAGAATCACTGATAGCACGCATTGCTTCAAGAACCTGCTGGTTACCAGAATTTTGCTCTTCCATTGCATTAGCAATTACAGTTTCCTGTTCACGCACTTTCTGAGAAAGATTGTAAATATTTTCAAAGGCAGTCTGAACAAGGTTTATATCCGTTGTAATTCCGGCAATTGCTTCTGAAAGTGCGCGGAGATTTTCATCAATAGTTTTACTGTGAGAACTGGACTGTTCGGCAAGCTTTCTGATTTCATCGGCAACAACGGCAAAGCCTTTTCCAGCTTCTCCTGCATGTGCAGATTCAATTGCCGCATTCATGGCAAGAAGATTTGTCCTGCTTGCAATACCCTGAATAATACTTGAAGCCTGAAGAATATTTTCTGACTGCTGCAATACATCATCTGCTGTTTTTACTGCAATCTGTACCTGCTGCTGTCCTTTATCTGCTGCTTCCGTAAGTTCATTTACAACCTGATTATTCTTTTCAAGAATCTGAGTTACGCTATTAATATTTGCAACCATTTCTTCAACTGCTGCTGAAGACTGAGTTACTCCTGCAGATTGTGATTCAATGGAATTATTAAGCGAACGGATATTTCCCATAATCTGTTCAATAGAAGAATTGGATTCTTCAACACCAGCTGACTGATTTTCAATTTCCTGTTTAACACTGGAAATAGCTTCTACAATATTTGCAACATTGTCTTTGGTTATATCCATGTTATGAACAAGATCGTCAGACTGGTTTGAAGTCCGTTTGGAAGAAACCTCAATTTCTCTTAAGATTTCGCCAGCAGAATTTTTAAATTCGTTTATTCCCTGAATGATAAGACCCAGTTCACTACGATTTGAAGGTTTTTTATCATCAACCGTATAATCTTTATGTGACAAAGCATTTGTAATGGCAGAAATCTGTCTAAGACACTGTTTGATATCATCAGTAAGAAGGAAAGAAACAACGGCAAAATAGGCGACATCATAAATAAAAATAGGCATAAGCCGTCTATATAAATGAATTGCACCCTGTGTAAGGTTCAGCGGTGTAAGTGTGATGAGGATAAGACAGATACAACCTGTAATCGAAAAAGCAAGAGTAAGAACGTTTCTCTGGATAATATTCAAAGGCATTTCTTCCTGTTTATAAGGAATATCTGCAAGCCGTGGTTCTATAGTTCTGATTTGGAGTACATAAAAGAGAAGCCCCATATCAAGAAGACTACCGAGAAAGAAAGCAAATACAAAAAGATTTGGTTTTGTTGTTCCCTGGAAGGCAACTAAATTCAATCCTAATGCTTTTATTCTTATAAGAATTGTTGCAGAAATAGTAAACATAAGAAGAAGAGGAATTGCAATGTTCAAAGTATCAATTCTTTTTATTCTGTTGTTAAGTTTCTTTCCACTTTCTGGAGTTCCGTCATATCTTCCGACAACCTTACGTATATAAAATGCCATATAGCCGCCGATGATAAGAATCAGTATTATTACCAGATTTACGAAAAAATCAGAAAAAAGTATCTGCATTTCTTCAAGAGAAAATAGTCCGGTTAAAAGAATGATGGGCGTCATCATTATAAATGGACAAGAATAAATTAAGAAAATAAAAAGAGACGCATACCAAGGGAGTTTAATGCGGTTAGCTGACGTTTTAGTATCCATAAGGAACTCCTATAAAAAATGCCCGTTATTCACAAACAAGCTCTCACCTAAGAAATATTTTTAAACTCTCAACTAATAAACAATTTAATTATGAAAAATAACTTATTTAGATGATTTTTATATAGACCTTACTTTTATCTTATACCTTATATAATAAAGGATGATTTTGATTCTGTTAAGTTTTTTTTTAATAGTTTTCTTTGTTTTTACGATAAAAATATATTATATTTTTGTAAAAATCAGTTTACAAGTGCATGTTTTTGCCATCTTTTGCTCTTCCATCTAAAGAGCATGACAATTCCGCGCGTAGTTTCGTCCGTGCCAATTCCAAGCCAGAAGCCGACAAGTCCAAGACCACACTTAATTCCGAGAATATAACTTCCTAAAACCATAAGCGACCAGTTTGAAAAGATTCCGTACAAAACCGGGAAGCGTACATCACCGGCACCTTTCAGTGCACCAACATAAATAAGATTAAGAGACCGTCCAAACTCTATATAAGCCGAAAAGAGCAGAAGAGTGCAGACAAGACTGTGTACTTCGGGAATATCTGTAAAAATATGAACTACCGGATTTTTTACAAGGTTTACAATCACAATCATAATCATGGAGATTGCTGTTGCAACAATTTGATATCTGAATACTTTCTTTAATATAATATCATTTTGCTTTGCACCTACAAAGTAACCCGTTTTTATCTGTGTGGCCTGCCCAATCGAAATAGCCGCAACAAAAACAAAACGCAAAATTGTCATTGTATAAACCTGGGCAGACATAGCGTAAGTTCCCAGAGAGGAAATCATTGCCATAATTGTAATCTGACTTACGTTGTAAGAAAGACTTTCCCCCGCGGTAGGCACTCCCACCTTCAGCACCATCCTGAAACTCTCGCGCGGTACACGGGTAATTCCTCTAAGATGGAATACAACATCCCGTCGGCGTTTAATAAATACGCGGAATAAAATACAGGATACTACCATCGAAAGTCCCGACGCCCCGGCAACACCCGGAACTCCAAGAACAGGCAGTCCAAACCAGCCGTATAAAGACAGGGCATTTCCAATTACATTTGTAAGATTTGCAACAATAGAAACTATCATTGCTTCACTTGTGTAGCCGTAACTTCGTAAAATTGCCCCCTGCAGCAAACTAAATGCATTAAAGAAACAGCAGATACCACCGTAAATTACAAAATACTGCCAGGCATAATGACGGACAATAGGTTCAAGATTGTAACGGTCAAGCAGCCAGCCTGTTCCAAAAATTACAA
>JAILQA010000319.1 GCA_024699205.1 Treponema sp.
TATGGAAGCTCTATAAAATCAACAATTCTTAAAGCTCCACATCATGGAGAGTTTTAAGAATTGTTGATTTTATAGAGCTTCCATATTTTTTTACAATTGCTTTATCACCATCTTTATAAACGTCTCCAGTAAACATGACAGAAAAATCTTTGTAAATGAACTTAAAAACCAGGGAAGTGTTATTTTTAAGTTTTTCAGTTCGTCCAGGATTGTAATATGCATCATGTATATCCTGTTCTGTAAGATTTGGCCAAAGAAGTTCAATTCTGCAAGCATTAGGAGTTTGACTTTCTGATAAAAAAAGAGCATCGCACAGTTTAAGTACATTTATTTCCAGATTTTTATTTTTAAGTGATTCAAGAAGTTTACGACAAATACCAGAGTCAAAAACGACGCCGTTTGAATAGAACTTTCCAATTTCAAAATTGTTTATAAGGGCAGGCATTCCACCAATATGATCCAGATGATAATGTGTCGCAATAAGATAATCAATTTTTGTAATTCCTAAACTTTTTACAAAAGCAACCATTTCTTTTTCGGCTTCTGAATCAAAGCTGTCGATAATCATGCATTTTCCGTCTGGAAGAATTATAATAATTCCATCCCCATGCGCAATTCTATTTTTTTTAATTTTCTCATCAAAAATAGAAAATTGTGGAAAATATATTTTAAGCTGAGATTGTGGAATTATGATTTCTGATTTATGAATTTTATTGATAGTTTTTTGAACTGGAGGGGTTTTACAAGCAAATAATAAACAGATAGGAAAAAAAGCGGCAATCTTTGAAAGAAGTTTTTTCATTTTGATTTTATTAACCCTCCTAATTTTTCACAGGCATTTTTTTCTGAATTATTTAATTTTTTGTTTAATTCATGAATTATATTTATATATTCTTGTGGTGAATTTTTAAATTTTAAAAGAATTGATAAAAAATCATCTGTTGTTACAGGTTTTGGCCCCGGCGTATTTTCCATGTAATCCATTGTAAAACCGACTGTGCTTTCATATTCTTTTAAATCGTAAGGAAGGAAAACAATTGGTCGTTCAAGAAGCATATAATCAAGATAAATAGATGAATAATCAGTAATAAGAGCATCAAAGCAGTTTATATAATCCATGACTTCACTGTATTTTTTTGCCGAGAAAAGTGAAATGTTTTTAAGAGAAAGAATATCCTGTGGAATTGTCTCCTCGTAAGCAGGATGAAAACGAATAAAAATATGGATATTGTTTTTAATAAGAAAATCTTCAAGAAGAGATTTATCAAAATCTTCAAATGGAAAAAGTTTAACTTCTGAATTTTGTCTCCAGGTCGGAGCATAAAGAATATTAAATTGATTTTTGTCAATTTCCTTTATTGAAAGGGGAGTGTAAAAAAGTGCATCTGTACGAGGCTGACCGTTTATTAAAATTCGACGAAGGGGAAAGCCCATACAACGAGCAATAATATGCGAAATAAATTCAGAAGAAGCGAGAGAACAGGTAATATTTGTTCCATTGAGCTTGTAATAAATCTTTTTTACAAAACTTCCGTCTTTTTCGGCTAAACCAATTCCTTTGAGTGGAGTTCCGTGTCCAAGATGAAGAACAAAGCGTCTAAAATTAAGAAAAAGTCCGCCAAGTGGTAAATCGAGCCAGGAAACAACCCAGGTGGCAGCCTTTATTGCAATTTTCTTTCCTTCTTTTGTTCGGGTATCAATAAAGTGATTTCCATATTGATTTATAAGTTCTTTGCGTTTGGTATCATCATTTATAACAAACTGAACATTATAAGCAGGTTCATTTTTTAGAAAATAAAGGAAGAGAAATTTAGAGTTTGAATCAAAAGTCTCGCAGTGCATTGCGCAGAAAACTATCAGCTTTTTATCGCGCTTTGAAAATAAAGATAAAAATGCGTAAGGTAAACTTGAAATAATATGTTTTAGTCTTGATGATGTGTATCTATTTTTATTTCCTTCCTGCGGCTTCTGTTCATACATTATTCTTTTTTTCCTATATCCTGTTTAATTTTTGTAGTAGAGATTTCTGGTGTGCGTTCAAGATAAACAACTTCACACTGGTCTTTAAGAAAATCGAATTTACCTTTCCAATCATCACCTATAACAAAAGTGTCAATATGATATTCTTTTACATCTGTTTTTTTCTGTTCCCAGGATTCTTCTGGAATTACTAAATCAACATAGCGAATTGCTTCCAGCAGAGCCTTTCTTTTTTCATAACTGAAATAACATTTTTTCTGTTTTTCCTTCCAGTTAAATTCATCCGTTGAAAGAGCAACTATAAGATAGTCTCCCAGCGCTTTAGCTCGTTTAAGCAAATTAATATGTCCGTAATGTAATAAATCGAATGTTCCGTAGGTTATAACGCGTTTCATGTGTGCCTCCTGGTAATAAAAAAAAAGTTGGATTTTTTACTTGTTTATATTATCTTCTAAAACGAAACTATGAGATACTCTGTCCTCTTCTTTTGGAAGTGTCATATAATCCCCATAGATTGTTTTCAATATATAATCATAATCCTTTGGACCGATAATTTCTATATCTTCAAAATTATATGAAGCTTTTTCTTCAAAGGCAGACCGTTTGAAAATCTCTTTGAAGGCATCTGCTCCCATAAAATTAATTACATTTTCAGAGAATTCATAAGGATATTTTGTAAGAACTTTGTCCAGCTTAAACATCTGCTTATGGGAATCCAAATGAATTATTTTTGTAAAAATAAAACCAATTTTTACAAGAATTGTTTCAAATAATTTGCGTTTTTTATTCATCTTCACAGAATCAAAAATTGAATATTGTAAAAATAAACGACGACGTAAAAGATGAAATCTATGAAGCTTATTCATAAATTTATTATCTGGCATTCCGTCCAAAGGGAGAATATCTATCCAAATATTTACATAATAATCGTTGATTGCATCGTTACGTTTTACCGTCGTGTTTTTATCAATAATTCTGGCACAATATTTCTGATGATTTGGATTTGTTTTAAAATAACCAAGTTCAAGACCTTCTGGTAATTCTTTTTGTGCATATTCAAGGAATTTTTCGTAATCAGGGCGACTCATACAGATATCAATATCATCATCCCAGGGAATAAATCCTTTATGGCGGATAGCACCAAGTAAAGTTCCTCCGATAGCAAAATAAGAAAGATTATGAGCTTCAATAATGCTGATAGTTTGTTTAAGAATATTGAGTTCTTTTATCTGTAATTCGCGTAATGTCATAATTTTACCTTTTGTTTATTGCTTATCTGGAAGTTTATATGGACCAAAATCCAATTCTTCAAATTCATGGGTAATACGTTTTTCTTCTGGTGGTAAGGTCATATAATCGCCATAAAAATATGAAAGATATTCATCGTATAAAACTGAACCAGGAAATTCTGTATCTTCAAATTTCATCATTTTTGTTGTTAAAAGCCATTTTCGTTTCAAAGTTTCTTTTGGATATCCTTCGCCACCGTTTGCACAACATACACAGGAACTTTGAGGAAGTTTTTTATTATAACGCTGCATTTCTTTTTCATACATCTTGATAAGCGTATTTTTTCTGAAAAAGCGTTCAAAGAACAATTCAATTTTTCCGCCTAAAGTAAAGCAGACAATTCCATAATTAAGCTTCTTTTTTAGAAGGCGCATTGCAAAGGATGTAATTACGCTCTGTTTTTTTCTTAAGATTTTTGATTCTGGAATACTGTCGTAAGGGAAAATATCAACAAATAAAGATTTTCTGCTG
>JAILQA010000418.1 GCA_024699205.1 Treponema sp.
GATTCAATTTCACAAAAGATACTGCTGTCGCTTTTGGAGCAGGTGTAGTTATGATTTTCCTTAGTTTGATTATGCTTTTCTTTGGCAGCGATTCTATACTTGATAAAGCTATGTCTTTTATTCTTCGTGACCTGCTTATGATTTTTGGTCTTGGAATTGTTTTTGTTTCACTTTATGTCAGAAAAAAGGAAGATGGGTTGAAAGCAATTGGCTTTACAGGAAGAAAAAAGGCCTTGAGTCTTGTTCTTAATTTCCTTTTTGCGGCAGGACTTCTTGCCATGTTTTTGAAAGATGGAAAACCAACGGGCATCCTCGAAATTAAGAATCTTTATGCTGCAGCCTACATCCTGGTTGCGGGAATTTTTGAAATGACTTTTATATATGGTTACCTCCGTACATGCTTTGAAAAGGCCTTTGGAATTATTCCTGCGATTCTTTTGACATCAGTCTTTTATTCTTTTCATCATGCGGGTTTTCAGCCTGAGTTTTTGCATCTCTTTTTTGTGGGCCTTATGTATTGTTCTGTTTATTACATCATACAAAATCTTTTGATTTTATTTCCTTTTTTCTGGGGTGTGGGCGCCTTGTGGGATGTGATTGTTTCTTCGGAAGCGGGAGAGGAAATCAAGAATCTTGAGTCTTTTATTATTGCGCTTGTGATTCTGGTTTTGTCTAGCATTTGGATTTTTATTTTCAAAAAGAGATTATCGGGTCAAGCCCGATGATGACAAGTCGACAATACTAGCCCGATAATCACACATTTGGAGAATTATTATGTTATCGAAAACTTCAATTATAATTTGCGGAATGCTTTTGCAGGGTGAGATGAATGCTTACGACATGCTTAAAATGATTGACCGCATGAACATGCAGTACTGGCATCCGATTGGAGCGACTACGCTATATGAAAGCTGTCTGCGGCTAGAGAAGAAGGGCTGTATTGAGAACACTGGTAAAGCAGATAACAAAGCTGTTTACCGCCTTACTGCAAGCGGCCGTGCAGAACTGAAAGCAACAATCTGCTCACTTTTTGAAAGGGTTGATTTTGATTCAGTTTGGTTCTGTCTTGCGGTCATGTATTCCGGCGTCCTTTCGAAAAAAGAGCTGGAAGAAGAAAAGATAAAACGTGCAGCTCTTCTTGATGAATACGAAAAAGGAACAATTGAAAACCGTGACAAGATGCTGGCTTCAAAAGTGCCTTACATCGACATCTGCGCAATTGACAGAATGATTCAGATAATTCAGATGGAAAAAGAAACACTGATGAAGCTATGACAGAAGCTGAACTCTATAAAAAACTTGGAGAACTCACAAAGAACAAATCAAAATGGGAGCAGAGTATTCCTGAGATTGCAGAGTTGCTGAATTCGGAATCTCAAAAAATCCAGGCTAAGGTCTTGTGGCTGCTTGGTGAAATGGGACTGAATTATCCGGATAAAATTGCAGAGTTTGTTCCGGCAATTTCTGCTTTTCTAAACAGCGCAGCCCCCTTGCTCCGTGAACGTGCCCTCAACGCTCTTGGAAGAATTGGTCGTGCAGATTTCAACCTGATCAAACCTTTCTGGAATGATTTATTTCGCTTTGCAAAAGACGAGGCTCCAAATGTCAGGTTGAACTTTATCTGGGCGTCAGAAAATATAGCGACAAATACGCCGGAGAATTATACCGGTTACATGGACATTTTTGCAAAGCTTCTTAACGACCCAGACGACAAAGTAAGAATGGAATCGCCTGAGATTTTCCGTGTTCTTGGAAAACGTAAGCCTGAACTCGTAGCTCCTTATATAAACCTTCTTTCAAAAATCTCTGAAAGTGACACAAACCAAATTGTTCGAATTCATTCAAAAGGCGCAATTAAAGCTTTTCAAAAAGCAAAAGGAATATCATAAAGCATCAAGTTAGTTCGCAGTGTCAATATTGTTAGCGGTTGCTAACATGATAATAAAATGATATTATTTCTGATTGTTAGTACTTACTAACATATAAATTTTATAATGAGGTAATATCATGTTAAACAAAGTTGCAATTAGTGATGTAATAGGCCGCGAAATAATTGATTCCCGCGGAAATCCTACTGTAGAAGTAGATGTAATTCTTGAAAATGGAGTACTTGGTCGTGCAGCAGTTCCAAGTGGAGCCTCTACCGGGGAAAATGAAGCCCTTGAACTCCGCGATGGTGACAAGAACCGCTATGGTGGAAAAGGTGTTCTTAAGGCTGTAGACAACGTAAACAAAATTATTGCTCCAGCACTCAAAGGCTACAACGTTTTTGAGCAGCGTGCAATTGATATGAAAATGCTGGAACTTGACGGCACTCCAACAAAATCAAAGCTTGGAGCAAATGCTATTCTTGGTGTTTCTCTTGCAACTGCTCAGGCTGCGGCAAAGGCACTCAATATTCCTCTCTACCGCTACATTGGTGGTGCAAATGCTCATGTTCTCCCAGTTCCTATGATGAACATTATTAACGGTGGTGCTCACTCAGATGCTCCAATTGCCTTCCAGGAGTTTATGATTCGCCCTGTTGGTGCAAAGTCAGAACGCGAAGCAATCCGCATGGGAGCAGAAGTTTTCCACGCACTTGCTAAGCTTTTGAAGAAGCGAGGACTTTCAACTGCAGTTGGTGATGAAGGCGGTTTTGCTCCTAAGTTCGACGGAATTAACGATGCTCTCGACTCTATTGTACAGGCAATCAAAGATGCAGGTTACAAGCCTGGTGAAGATGTAAAGATTGCCATGGACTGTGCTTCTTCTGAGTTCTCTGTTGAGCGAGACGGAAAGTTCTTCTACAACTATAAGCAGCTTTCTAACGGTACTCCAAAAGATCCAAATGGCAAAGAATTGAGCGACGATGAGCAGATTGCTTACCTTGAAGAACTGATTACAAAATATCCAATCGACTCTATTGAAGATGGTCTCGACGAAAACGACTGGGAAGGTTGGAAAAAGCTTACTGCCCGTATTGGCGACCGCTGCCAGCTCGTAGGCGACGACCTCTTTGTAACAAACGTTAAGTTCCTCGAAAAAGGAATTAAGTTAGGTGCAGGTAACTCAATCCTTATCAAGGTAAATCAGATTGGTTCTTTGACAGAAACTCTTGAAGCAATTGAAATGGCACACCGCCACGGCTACACAACAGTTACATCACACCGCTCAGGCGAAACTGAAGATACAACAATTGCAGATATAGCAGTTGCAACAAACAGCGGTCAGATTAAAACTGGATCAATGAGCCGCACAGACCGCATGGCAAAATATAATCAGCTTATTCGTATTGAAGAAGAACTTGGTGACGCTGCAGTTTACGGTTATAAAAAACTTCGCTAGGCAGTACAGGACTGTAAGGAGTATTTGAAAATGACAAAATTAGTTTTAGTTCGCCACGGCGAAAGTGAATGGAATAAGCTAAATCTTTTTACCGGTTGGACAGATGTTGAATTATCAGACAAGGGTAGGGAAGAAGCAAAGTCTGCCGGCCAGCTTTTGAAGTCCGAAGGTTATGATTTTGATATCTGCTACACTTCATATCTCAAGCGTGCAATTCACACTCTCAACGGAATCCTTTGCGAGATGGACAGAGAGTGGCTTCCTGTAATCAAAACCTGGAAGCTGAATGAACGCCACTATGGTGACCTTCAAGGAAAGAACAAGGCAGAAGCAGCAGAAAAGTTTGGAGAGGAACAGGTAAAAATCTGGCGCCGTTCTTTTGATGTAAAGCCCCCGGTACTTGCAGACGACGATCCCCGTTCGGCCAAAAATCAGGCTATGTACCGTGATGTAGACCCAAGCTTCCTTCCTCAGAATGAAAGCCTTGAAACAACAATCGAGCGCGTAGTACCATACTTTCTCGAAGAAATCAAACCACAGATGAAAGCTGGAAAACGCGTAATTATCGCAGCCCACGGAAACAGTCTCCGCGCCCTTGTAAAGTATCTTGATAATCTGACCCCGGAAGAAATCCTCGAAGTAAACATTCCGACAGGAACCCCACTTGTTTACGAGTTCGACGACAACTTCAAGGTAATCAAGCACTATTATCTTGGAGATCAGGAAGCAATTGCCGCAAAGATGAACGCAGTTGCAAATCAGGGAAAGAAAAAATAAGGTTACTCCATTTTGCAAAAATCACTCCATTCTGCAATTTAAATTTTCTAAATTGCAGATGATAGTCTTGACTAACATAATAGAGCTTTTTATCATAATCTTTATTATGTTAGCAAGTGCTAACAAATGGAGTTTATATGTCAAATAATAAAAGTAAAGCTCCTGCAAAAAAAAGCCTGGTTGGCTGGATACTATATTTTGCAGGAAGCAAAAAAGGGCAGTATATAGTAAGTATTCTTTTTGCCCTCTGTAGTGTAGCCTGCTGCATAGCACCATATTTTATGATTGCGAGAATTGTTCAGCAGCTTCTCTCTGGTCTTCGTGACTGGTCCCTCTTTTTAAGAGAGTGTGGAATTGTAGCTCTCTTCTGGCTGGGCAATGTGATCTTTCATGCAATTTCTACAAGCATGAGTCATATTGCGACCTTTAATCTTCTTGGCAATATCAGAAAAAAAATGTGCGACAAGCTTACCCGCCTGCCACTTGGAACTGTTCTTGATATGCCTTCAGGTTCCCTCAAAAATATAATGATAGAACGAATCGACAGCATGGAAACAACCCTTGCCCACATCGTTCCGGAATATACTTCAAATATCATTTTGTCTATCGTACTTGTAATTTATCTCTTTGTTTTAGACTGGCGCCTTGCTCTTGCCTGCATGGCCGTTCTTCCAATCGGACTTATTGCGATGTGCTTTATGCTAAAGGATGGGCCTGCCCGCTTTAAGTATGCCCTCGATAAAACAAAGGTTCTCAATGATACAGCAGTTGAATACATAAACGGTATAGAAGTTATTAAAGCTTTTGGAAAATCAAAAGCCTCTTATGAACGTTTTGTGATTGCCGCTAAAGAAGGAGCTGCCTGCTATGTTGAATGGATGCGCGATTGTATCTGGCCTCATGCCATTGCAACCGTTGTTACACCATCTCTTCTTTTTTCTCTGCTTCCAATCGGCGGTTTTATGTTCCTGCACGGCAAAATCGACGCTTCTCTTTTTATTACTGTAATTGTTCTTGCCGTTTCTGCAATTCAGCCTTTCCTTATTGCCTTTACCTATCATGATGATATTGCTAAAGCCGGCGCAATTTTTGGTGAAGTCGGTTCGATTATGACTCTTGAAGAACTTGACCGCCCATCAGTAAATAAAGCCCTTCCTGCTGATAATTCGATTGTGCTTAAAAATGTACACTTTTCTTATCACAAAGGACTTGAAGGTGAAGAAAAGAAAGAAATCCTCCACGGAATAAACATGACTCTTCCAAAGGGCTCTTACACCGCCTTTGTTGGACCAAGTGGTTCTGGAAAATCTACAATCGCCCGCCTGATTGCTTCTCTCTGGGACGTAGATTCCGGCAGCGTAGAAATTGGTGGAGTAAATATCAAAGATCTTTCTCTTGAAGAATACAATAATCGCGTTGCTTACGTAAGTCAGGATAACTTCCTCTTTGACATGAGTGTTCGCGAAAATATCCGCCTGGGACGTCAGAATGCAACAGATGCAGAAGTAGAAGAGGTTGCCCGACAGTCCGGTTGTTATGATTTTATTATGTCGCTTGAAAATGGCTTTGACACAATTGTTGGCGGCAGTGGAGCCCATCTTAGTGGCGGCGAACGTCAACGAATTGCAATTGCCCGTGCCATGATGAAAAATGCACCAATCGTAATTCTTGATGAAGCTACAGCTTACACCGATCCAGAAAACGAAGCAATCATTCAAAAGTCAGTAGCAAAGCTTGTTGCCGGAAAAACTCTAATTGTAATTGCTCACCGCCTTTCAACTGTAAAAGATGCAGACAAGCTCTATGTAATAAAAGATGGAGTAATCGACAGCGAAGGTAGTCATGAAGAACTCCTGGCTCAGGCTGGTTTGTATAAAGATATGTGGGAAGCACATATTGGTGCCCGCGATGAATAAGGAAGGAAAAAATGTTCGAAACCTTAATAAAATTTTTCAAATTCTGTGATAAAGAAAACCGTAAAAAATTTACCGGTTCAATAATAGTCGGAATCTTCAATTCTCTTTTTATGGCCTTAAGGATTGGAGCCGTTGCCGTAATGCTTCGTGGGGTAATTGCTACTGCAAAAGATGGCTTGCCCTTTGAAACAAAAACAATCTGGACTTCTTTTGCAATTATGTGTATCAGCATAATCGGTGGAATCATTACCCGCAAGATAACTGCAATGTGGCAGTGTGAAGGCGGCTACAGAACTTGCGCAAAAAAACGAATCGAAATTGCAGAACACCTGCGTTACCTTCCAATGGGCTACTTCAACGAAAACTCCCTTGGTGAAATTACGTCAGTTACAACTAACACAATGGAAAGTGTAGGTGATGTAGCAACCCGTGCCGTTATGATGGTTTTTCAGGGCCTGCTCGATACCAGCCTCATCATCGTAATGCTCTTCTTCTTTGACTGGCGAATTGCCCTTGTAGCTCTTGCAAGCTTTGGTCTCTTTGAGTTTGTAAATCTCTTTATGCGCCTTGCTGTAAAAAATATTTCAGCAGATAAAATCCGCGATGATGCAGCAGAAATTGGCAAAGTGCTTGAATACATTCAGGGAATTGCCGAAGTTAAAGCCTACAATCTCATTGGAAAACGCAGCCGTGAACTCAACCAGGTAATTGACCGCCGTAAGAAAACGCTTATAAAAATGGAAATGCGCTGTATTCCGGTTTCAAACTTACAGTCTTTAGTTGCTAAGCTCAGCGGTGTTGCCATGATGATTACTTCGATTTACTTCTTCCTTAATGGCACAATGACACTTGCAGACTGCGCTACAATGCTGGTATGTTCTTTCATGCTCTTTAATGCTCTTGAAGCCGGCGGAAACTATTCAGCTCTTCTTCGTACAATTGATCTGGGAGTCAGCAAGGCTAGTGCAATTCTCGCTTTACCAACAATGGATATTGAGGGTAAAAATGAAGGGGAAAGCCTTCCCCTCGCTTCAGCCGCCCAGGCGTCTTCCGCTACCCCTTCTGCAGGGGACACCCCCGCAACGCCCCCGGCACCACTTATTGCCGCAAAGAACATCTCTTTTGCCTACGATAAAAAGAAAATCATCGATGGTATTTCTCTTTCAATTCCAGAACATTCAACAACTGCAATCGTTGGTCCAAGTGGTGGTGGAAAAACAACCTTCTGCCACTTACTTGCCCGCTTCTGGGATGTAGATTCCGGTATAGTAAGTCTTAATGGCCAGAATGTCCGCGATTACAGCATGGATAATCTTATGCAAAACTTCAGCTTTGTATTCCAGAATGTTTATCTTTTCCATGACACTATCGCAAACAATATCCGCTTTGGTCAGCCGGAAGCGCCAATGGAAAAAGTAATTGCAGCCGCAAAAAAAGCCTGCTGCCACGACTTTATTTCAGCCCTTCCAAAAGGATACGATACAGTGATTGGCGAAGCAGGTGGCAGTCTTTCTGGTGGAGAACGTCAGCGCATTTCAATTGCCCGTGCCATCATGAAGGATTCTCCAATCATTATTCTTGATGAAGCAACTGCCAATGTAGACCCAGAAAACGAGCGTGATCTTATGACAGCTATCAGCGAACTTACAAAAGAGAAAACAGTAATCATGATTGCCCACCGTCTAAAGACAGTCCGCAATGCAGACCAGATTATTGTTATTGATAAGGGCCGTATAGCAGAACAGGGCAAACACAATGAACTGCTTGCAAATGGAGGAATCTATGCCCGCTTTATTGATTCCAGAAAAGAAGCAGTAAGCTGGAAATTGTAAATTATTTAATAATTGTAGTTTTTTTTATCAGTTAGTATTGACTAACTAATAAATAC
>JAILQA010000438.1 GCA_024699205.1 Treponema sp.
AAATTAGTCTTATCTAGAAATAACAAAGAATTATATTTAAAAGTTTTTCATTTTGCATTATAATTATTCTATCCTATCTTATTAAGTTAATTTATAAAATTTTTTTGTTTGATAGTTCAGTATAATCATCTATAATAAAAGTGTTGTGTATTCGGAGAAAAACGAGGAGTTATTATGTCTGAAACAAAAAAACGAAAGGCAAGTCTTATTTTAAATTTGATTATTATGATTGGACTTGGAATTGCAGCTCTTACGGGAATTCAGGTTGCAGTATTGTCACAATTGGCTAAAAAAGATTCTCGTACAGACCACATAAATAATTATGTTATGCTTACAACTTCAATTAGGGAATCTCTTGAACATACTATCGATGGTTATTTCAGGCAGTTGAATCCTTATGTTAATTCTGATGTAATGAAGCCTGGTATATTTGATCTTGCAGGAAACTGGCTCCAGCAGAATCCTCAGATTCGTGCAAAAGAATATGATTATATCATGCTGGCCGATGCTCAGGGGCTTTCATACAATGACAATGGAACTCGTACAAATATTAAAGAGCGTGATTATCTTAAAGCCATTATAGTCGATGGCAAGGAACAATATCTTGATAATCCTGTAATTTCTAAAACAACAGGAAGAAAAGTTATTCATTTTGCACGTGCTGTCCGAAATGCAAAAGGAAATGTCTTTGCTATGGTTGCCGGCGTTATTAATGTTGATGAATTGATTAAGCCTATGATGTCTGTTAATGTTCCAGATGGTATATGGATGTTTGTAATAGATCATGAAGGCGACGTAATTTATCATCCTGTTGCTACTGAGGACGGAAACTTTATTACCAATCCAGGCGAAGGTCATGAAGATCTTTCAGAGCTTTCTAAACGAATGGTTGAAGGTGAAAGTGGTTATGCATGGATTGCTTCTTATTCTGGAAGTAAAAAGGATTTGCTTGTTTATTCCGGCATAAAAGGAACCCAGTGGGGAATGGGCTTTTTAGTTCCTGGAAAAATGGTAGATGCTTTGGGTACAAAAATTGCTCAGGCAGCCCTTCTTTTTGGAATTGCAATGGTTATTATCATTCTTATTCTTGGTGCAATTGTTCTTTCTCTTTCACTCAAGCCTCTTAAAATTGTTGAAAACGCAATTACTGGAATTGCGCAGGGAAATGCTGACCTTACACAGCGAATCGAAATTAAATCCAACAATGAAATAGGTCTGGTTGTTCAGGGCTTTAATAACTTTACTGAAAAATTGCAGACTATCATTTCTGATGTAAAGGCTTCAAAGGCAGAGCTTGGTGTAGCTGGTGAAGATATGTCATCAACTGCTCAAGATACAGCAAGTGCAATTACACAGATTATTGCCAATATAGACAGCTTCCGCCAGCAGCTTGAAAGTCAGAAAATGGGTGTAGATCAAACTGCCGGTGCTGTAGATGAGATTTCTGCAAATATCAATTCTTTGAATCACATGATTGAAAATCAGTCTTCTGGTGTAGTTCAGGCTTCTTCTGCCGTTGAAGAAATGATTGGAAACATCAATGCTGTAAGCTCTTCTGTAGAAAAGATGAACCGTTCATTCGGAGATTTGCAGTCTCATTCTCAGGAAGGATTTACTAAACTTGAAACTGTAAGCATGAAGGTTCAGACAATCGAAAGTCAGTCAGAAGTTCTTAAAGATGCAAACGTAGCTATTGCTAATATTGCTGAACAGACAAATCTTCTTGCTATGAATGCCGCAATTGAAGCTGCCCATGCAGGTGAAGCAGGAAAAGGATTTGCCGTTGTTGCTGACGAAATCCGTAAGCTTTCTGAAACTTCTTCACAGCAGTCAACTCAGATTTCAAATCAGCTTAATCAGATTATGGATTCTATCCGTGAAGTTGTTAATTCTTCTACAGATGCCAGCAAGACCTTCTCTCTTGTGTCAAAAGAGCTTGCAGATACCGACCAGCTTGTTTTGCAAATCAGGACTGCAATGGATGAACAGAATGAAGGTTCAAAACAGATTCTTGATGCACTTAAAATGATGAATGACAGTACACAGGAAGTTCGCAGTGCTTCTGATGAAATGCAGGAAGGAAACAAACTTATTCTTTCCGAAGTTCAGCAGCTTCAGAATGTTACTATTTCCATGAAGTCTAGTATGGACGAAATGGCTGTGGGTGCCCAGAAAATCAATGAAACTGGCGTTGTTCTTACCGAAGTTTCCGACAGAATGAAAGATTCCATCATTAAGATTGGAAAACAGATAGACGAGTTTAAGGTTTAGTCATCTGTTTTAATATAATCTGTAAATTGCCGTAATGTTTGTGCAGGTATTTGAAAAATAGCGGTGAATACCATAAACATTACGGCTTTTTTATTCAGATTAAAAAAGATTAAAAATCGTTCTATTAATTTAAAATCGTAAAAAATCGTGTTAATCCTTTTGTTTGACTTCCCATAAATTATATGTATAATTATATGGTTGTAGTATTATGTGTGAGGTGTTTATGAAAAAGATTTATTCAATTATTCTTTTTGTCATTTCACTGGTTTTCCTTTCGTGTTCATCAGCTTTTGATGGTAAAAGAGGAAAAATAGAGTTTTCTTTGCCTTATGGCTCAGTTGGTAATGCCAGAGCTGCTGGTCTTAATGCTTCTGAGACAGATGTTATCAAGAAATCCTATTCGTTCTATTTGAGATTTACAAGCTCCAGTGTTCTTGAAAATAAAATTGAGTCAGGACAAAGTGGCGACCGGGTAATTGTTGAAGACATGGAACCTGGTTTATGGACTATTACTGCTCTTGCCTGCGAAGTTGAAAACAAGA
>JAILQA010000446.1 GCA_024699205.1 Treponema sp.
GATATATTGAAAAACTAATCTTTTATCTCAAAAATAATATCATCTTCTAGCCAACGGGTTTTACCCTTATTAAACTGTCGGCGCTCTTCTGTTTCAAATGGTTTGATTTCGTTGTCACCGGTTAATGCCCTGATTGCGCCAAGTACGTCATCAAAATTATCTGCATAAACATCTGGAGTTGCGCCCCAGCCTTCGTGCTCGGTCTCAGAGTCGTGACCATCGGTTGCTACAGAAAATGTAACTTGAAAATCAGGAAAGTTTATAAGATATGTTTCCATATCTCCGGAGCTTGTTCCTCCCCTTGTCGGATATCCAACCAGAGTAACATTCCTATCTGGAATAAAATATGTTTTTGCCTGAAGAGCAAAATGATCTCCCTGCGAAAATGCCCATTTATCAATAATTATATAAACATTATTTATACCGGCTTTTTTAAGAGCCTCTCCTATTTCTCTTGCGGGACGAGGGAATCCACCTGAATTACAAGAAATATCCAGGATAGCATTTTCCTTACCAGTTTCATTTGCCAGTTTTTTAATCATTTCATCAAGCTCAACATTTTCACCTTCATTTTCCGGGAAATTTCTGAACTTCATATAAACTGATTTTGCTGTTGTATAATAAAGCTGACTGTTATCACTCTGCCTGTAATTCTGATAATCAGGCATTGCCATAATCTGCTTTCCTACACGCCAGTTTTTTTCTTTAGTCCAGAATTTTCCGTCGTGATACGGATAATAGAACATTGTTTTGTTTTCTACATATCCCTTTTTTTCAAGCTGACTTTTTGTTCCATATTCATTTGTAAAGACAATATATCTGGTAGTTTGTTTTACTGAATACTCTTTGTTTTTGTTTGTTTTAATAGATAATGAAGTATGAAGATCCAGCGGGTATCCATCCGGTGAAAGGAAAAATGGTTGAAGGTAATTAATTATTTCTTCTGGGGTATTCATATAGTCCAATTTATGAACATCAAAACCCTGTTGTGTAAGCATTTCATATTTATTAAAAATCAGGAAAAGTTTTTCGAGCCGCTGGTTTGGTTCTTTTACATCATCCGCAAAAGTTAATTTTGAAGATATTGCTTCTATAAAATCTTCATTGTTGACGGAACCAAATCTCTTTTTATGATTTAATATAGATTCTTCCATTACGTATTTAATTTGCGTAAAGTATTGGTCCAAAGGTAGAAACTTCGAATTCTGTTGAAAATTATAAATTTCTGCAGTTCGTATTAAAGAAGTCTTATCTTTGTTTTCATAACAAAAATCATACCAGATATTTTGAATATTTATAAAATCTACAAGTTCTTCTTTAAATTCTTTTTCATCTTTTATCTCATAAAAGGCTTGTGGAAAACTAAAAGAGAATAATTCCTCTTTCCGAATTATCGCAACTTTATCAATATATGCCTGGTAAATTTCTACCGATTTAAAAAAATCCTTAATTCCGGTTATTTGTTCTACTGTTTTAAAAATATCTTCTGTATTTTCGGCCCAGATGTCTGGCATTACACCAACGCCTTCTTCATATTTTTTCCATTTATTTTTTTCGTGTCTTACACACATTATAGCATAATTATCAGTTTCGTATGATTTCCATTCACCGGAAAAGTTCTGTAAACCTATAGTGTTTTGTCCTATAGAAATATATTTAAATTTTCTTGGTACTTCCTGTCCGTTTTTCCAGGTAGTCATTCTATAGTTTAACAGATATTCTCCTGTTGCAGAAGAATCATCAAACAAAAGAATTACCTGTCCAGAATAATTTGCATTATCAAGATAATCAAAAAACTGACCAATCTGATACTCCCCACTTTGATCAAGACGTAAATCAAGGATTATATATTCCTTTTTAGCAGCCTGCTCCCAATAATCAGGATAAAATTTTTCTGTCCAAAAAACCGGCCAGAAATACATAAATTGTTCGCCACTTACAGGAGGAAACTGAGGCATCATTATTCGTGTTAATTCTGGAAAATCCTTTGCTTTTTCCCATTCAAACTTACCGCCCCTGTATACATCCTGACCTTTTGAAAAATAAGCAAAAATCTCGTCTTCTTTGTAACCCTTTTTTAAAAGCTCATCCTTTGTTCCATAATCATCTGTAAAATGAACAGAATAATGCTGCATAAAATCATAAGTTTGATAAATTTGTTTATCCAAAAATCTAATTGCATTATCAAGAGGAACTCCGTCTTGAATCATATAAGGGAGCATAATCTGGTACACAGCTTCCATATCTTCTGCAGAATCAAGAAGCTTTAAGTTAAAGCCGCGTTTTTTTAGCTCCGAAAGTCCTGCGTAAGATTTTAGAACCTTCTTTACATCCTTTGCAACCTTGGTTTCTTTTGCACAAAGAGGTAAAGCTATAAAAGAAAAAAGTGTAAAAAGGAAAAGGATTTTTTTGATACTTTTCATAACGCACCTTTTACTTGCTGTAATATTTTATCACCTTATCCATAAAAGGATCATCGCGGCCGGTAACATAATCTTTGTAGTGCCTGTAGCAGTTGAGGTTTGAAAAAAAGAAGATGACGCCGGTTGGGGCAAGAAAGATTCCAACAATAAAAAGAGCGATTGAAATAATATTTGTTGTTGAATTTCCGCCGCGATCAAGAAGGATACGTGCTGCAACAATAATTGCAATTCCCAGAATGATTTTTAATATGCTGGAAAGAATGTTGTCTTTAAAATATTTGCGGGTCATATAAGCAAGAAAAGCGCCGTCGTCTTCGAGATTTACGCCTTCAAAGGCTGCAGGATTTTTTGCCTTGAGTTTTTCCTGATGCTCCACAAAATCTACAAAGTATTTATTATTGCGCGAATGCTCCACGCATGTTCCAATTTTGGCTGAATCTTCCATGAGTGCCTCCTAGCGCTTTAAGTATACCTGTGTGTTAAGGAATGCGAGCAGTGCGCAGCATTCCATTCAGGTGTTCTATCGAATATTTGAAGCGGTTTACCGCTTCAAATATACCATCAATAACATAATATGGCTATTTCTGATTTCACTTATTCTGTTAGCCTGACCTAATGTAACCGGGCGAATCTGTTCCAGCTTGTTGCGGGACTCTGCAGAAAGGGATGCAATCTTGCCGTAATCAAAGTCAGACGGAATGCGGGTGTTTTCCATTTTGTGCAGCTTTTCTA
>JAILQA010000453.1 GCA_024699205.1 Treponema sp.
TTATCAAATGCTTTGTAAAAATGGAGAAAAATAAAAAATGCCCATTACAATAATCGGTGGTTCCGGCTTTGTTGGAACTCGCCTTGTAAAGCGATTGCTTGAAGTAGGACATACTGTAAAAATAGCAGATAAAAGAAAAAGCGTTACTTATCCAGATTTGTGGGTAAGATGTGATATTAGAAACGCTCCGAGTGAAACTGCGGATTTTCCAGAAAGTGTGACAGATGCAGCAAGTGCACCTGGTAAACATGATGAAGCTGTAAGGGCAATGCAAATACATTCTCTTCTTGATGTGCTAAAAGGGAGTGATGTAGTAATTAATCTTGCTGCAGAGCATCGCGACGATGTAACTCCAAAATCTTTGTATGACGAAGTGAATGTTCAGGGAAGTGAAAATGTCTGCAAAGCTTGTACAGAACTAGGAATTCACAAAATCATTTTTACTTCAAGCGTTGCTGTTTATGGTTTTGCTCCTATAGGAACTGATGAAAGTGGAAAAATCAATTACTTCAACGATTATGGCCGGACAAAGTATCTTGCAGAAGAAAAATACCGTGAATGGCTGACTAAGGATGCAACAAACAATGCTGTGATAATCCGTCCGACTGTAATTTTTGGTGAACAGAATCGCGGTAATGTTTACAATCTTCTGCGACAGATTGCAAGCGGACATTTCCCAATGGTAGGTAAAGGTACAAATAAGAAGAGCATGAATTATGTGGAGAATGTAGCTGCTTTTATTGAATATGAACTTACTCATGATACAGAACCTGGAGAGCATCTTTACAATTACTGCGACGAACCTGCTTATGATATGAATCATTTGGTTCTTGATGTTTATAAGTGTCTTGGAAAGAATAAGACAAAGCTGTTCCACTTCCCATATTGGTTAGCCTATTTTGGGGGAAAGTGTTTCGATTTACTGGCATTCATTACAAGACGTAAATTTGCAATAAGTGCAATCCGTGTAAAAAAGTTTACACAGAATACATATTTTGTCGGTTCAAATATCAAAAAAACGGATTTTGCTCCACCTGTTTCTTTGGAACAAGGCTTAAAACAGACAATTGATTACGAATTTATCCGCAAAGTTGAAGGTCATACGTTTAGCTGTGAGTAACCCCCAACAAAACAATCTATTCCACTCTTTCATATGCTCTTTTTAAATCTTCGTCGTAGGTTTTTAATGGAATGTTATAGCGTTTTGCAAGTTCCAGATACGATGCATCATAATATGAAAGATTGTTTTCTTCTGCCAGTGTAAAAATGCGGGTCCAGATTTCCTGATCCATAATCGGATCGGTGTAAATAGGCAGAAGCCGAAGGTCATACATAATATCATTTATTTCTGATTTTGAGATTCTTTGAATTCCTGTTTTTTTGTCAGGTTTCGAATTCATTAAAAGAACATTTCCAAGTTCATACCAGAATAACTGTGGTACATATATCTGCCCGTTATTATCTAAAAGTTCTTTTATCTGTCTGTCAGTTTCTTCTGTATGCTCTTCCTGCAGAATGTAAGAAACTATAAATGAATTGTCTGCTACAAAGCACGGAAATTCGTTAGTATTTTCTTCCATAATTTTTCCATTCTTTTATCATTTCTTGAGTAACAGGTTCCAGACCATATTTTTCTCTTTTTTGTTCAATAGCTGCACGACGGAATTTTATTCTATCAGCAGCTTTCTGAGCTTCTGACAGGTTTATTCTATGAGGACTTTGCAATGTTGCAATTTTTTTTCCATTTTTTGTAATGTCGACAATCATTCCTTCTGCGACCTTCCTCAACAGTTCTGAAAAATGAGTTTTAGCATCAAAAGAGCCGATTGTTATTCTTTGTACAGGCATTACATTCATAAAAGCCTCTCTTTGCATATTTTTCTTAAAGTGCTATACAGCATGTTTAACAAACCATTCTATACTAATAAGATAATTACGAAATGTTAAAAAGTCAACCAGATTTTAGACTGGTTTTACGCTAAAGTCTGTTAAAGATTTTATTAAAACTTTTTTGTATGAAATTTATAGGAGTATTTATCATAAAGGCAAATGCATTATAAATATTTTAGGACGAATTGGCGCGAAGGAGTGAAACGGCTTACGAAAACACTCTGTTTGTGCTGCCGCGCGAGCGGCAAGCATATATAATTACAAGCGCAAACTGTGTGTAGCAGGCAAGCCTGCGGTTTCGACAAGCCGTTTACACGACTGGGAACCAAATTAAGCCTGCGTTTATTTATAATGCGTTTGCCCTGATTTAATATCAGTTCTGCTATTCAGCTAGAAAAATTTGATTATAATATTTATCATATCTTTTAGGAGGTTCTTATGGACAAAAAAGCATTTTATAATCTTTCTTATGGTGTTTTTATTCTTGGAACTAAGTCTGGCGAAAAATTGAATGCCTGCGTAATTAATACGTGTTTTCAGGCGGCTGTAAATCCTGTACGAATTGCAATTTCTTCCATAAAACAGAATCTTACCTGTCAGATGATAAAGGAATCTGGTGTTTTTTCGCTTTCGGCTCTTGACAGTACCTGTACATTTGATATGATTTCGCGTTTCGGTTATCAAACTGGACGCGGTGTAGATAAATTTAAAGATTATAATTATTTAGTTGATTCAAACGGCTGTCCCTATATAAATAATCAGGTTTGCTCGGTTTTTGAATGCAAGGTTGTTTCTTCACTTGATTTGGAAAGCCATGTCCTTTTTATTGCAGAAGTAACAGACGCAAAAGTTTTAAGTCAAACTGCGCCTTTGACCTATGCGGACTACCAGACAAAACTTAAGCCTAAAAAATCTGATTCAGATTCTAATTCGAAGAAAAAGATTATTGCATGGCGATGTAAAATCTGTGGATATGTTTATGAAAATCCTGAACTTCCAAAGGATTTTGAATGTCCTTTATGCGGTCATCCGGCAGACGATTTTGAGCCGGTCTATGAAGAATAAAAATTATGTTTTTATAAAAAGCTTTTCCCAAGGAACAAGATTTCCATATTGTGTTTTCAGTATTTCTTTTCCTGTATAAATCACGTTACATTTTTCTTCTGATGATTTTGACAGAATTGCCCAATGTTTAAGATTTTTAAAATAATCGGGTGAATATGTTGAACCAGCCTTTATTTCCCATGCAATGGGAAGTTCTCTCCCATCTTTTGAAAATACGGTTTCAATTAAATCAATTTCTATTCCGTTTTTATCACGCCAGAATGCCATTTGGGGATCTTTTCCTTTATTAAAGCTTTTAGCTCGGAATCTATTTATAACAAGGTTTTCAAAAAGGTTACCTCGAAGATAATGAGATTGTATTTGTTTTGCATTTTGTATTTCTAGTAGGGAACAGGCAAGCCCTGTGTCGGAAAAATATAACTTAGGGCTTTTGACAAGGCGTTTCGTATAATTTCTATAGTCTGGTTTTACAAAATAAATAATAAAACTTGTTTCTAATATAGAAAGCCAGGATTTTGCTGTTGTAGCACCTATTCCGCAATCGTCAGCAAGATTTTGAATATTTAAAAGTTGTCCTATTCTTCCTGCACATAGTTTTATAAACCGTGTAAATGCTTCCAAATTACCAATATTCTTTAATTGACGAACGTCTCGTTCTACATATAGATTGATGTAATCACGATAGAATTGTTCTGGAGGAATATGTGAGTCAAAAATGCGGGGATAACCACCTGTAAAAATTTGTTCTTCTATTGTTTGTGGAAGAATATCTGCATTTTTTTGTTCTTCATATGAAAAAGGTAGTAATTTTAAGATTGAAGTTCTTCCTGCAAGTGATTGGGAAATTGATTCCATCATATTTAAGTTTTGAGAACCTGTGAGTATATACATTCCTTTTTTGCCGGCAATATCTATATGAGTCTGTAAGTATGAAAATAAAGCAGGAACTCGTTGAGCTTCATCAATAATAGTATGTTCTGAATAATTTTTTAAGAATCCTTTGCAATCTGAAAGACAAAATTCCCTTATTTCAGGATCTTCAAGAGAGACGTAATTCCATTCTGGGAGCAACATGCGTGAAAGTGTTGTTTTTCCAGATTGTCTTGGTCCTGTAATTGTTACAATCGGATACATATTTAAAAGGAAAATTAAATGTTGTGAAATCAATCTATCTATCATAAATATAATAATACTGGACAAATCCACTTTTGAAAAGTGAATTTGTCCACTGTTTTTAAGATTTTAGACCATTATATTGCTTGAATTTCAATATTTTTTTTTCTAAAATACAATATTGAAAATATGAGAAGAGGAATCTATGTCATTTACATTTAATAACTGTCAACTTTCTGACGGGACACAGATAAAAGGTCTCTATGAAATTCAGCCGAAGATTTTTGGTGATAACCGCGGATATTTTTTTGAAAGCTACAGTGAGCGCGACTTTTTTGAAGCAGGTCTTACAATGAAATTTGTTCAGGATAATCAGTCAAAATCTACAAAAGGTGTTCTTCGTGGACTTCATTTTCAGACCAGGTATTCGCAGGGAAAGCTTGTGCGTGTCTTGCAGGGCAGGGTATATGATGTTGCCGTAGACCTTCGATGTGGCAGTGCAACTTTTGGCAGATACTACGGTGTGATTTTGGATGCTGATAAACAGAATATGTTTTATATTCCTGAAGGTTTTGCCCATGGTTTTTATGTGCTTTCTGACTATGCAGTTTCTTTCTATAAATGTACAGCATTTTATGATCCTAAAGGAGAGGGCGGTCTTATGTGGAATGATTCTACGATTGGGATTGACTGGAAAGCTATAGCTCAGGGGGTAAATCCACTTCTTTCTGAAAAAGATAAAAATCATCCTGACTTTGATAAAAATAAAAAGTATTTTGATCTAAACGGCAGATGGATAGGCAAATAATATGATCTGGCTTATTGGCTGTAATGGGATGCTTGGAACAGAAGTTGCCAGCAAGCTTTCTGAAAGAAAAATTGATTTTGTAGGCACCGGGCATGAAGTTGATATTACAGAAATTTCTGCTCTTTCAGATTTTGCCGAAGGAAAGAATATTGACTTTATAATAAACTGCACAGGTTATACAAATGTGGATAAGGCAGAGTCTGAGCCGGATTTAGCAAAAAAAATAAACGAAATCGGAACAGAAAATATTGCGCGTCTTGCGAATCAGATTCATGCAACTTTAATTCATATTTCTACGGATTATGTTTTTGACGGCACTGCTACAGTTCCTTATACAGAAGATACTCCTGTTTCTCCTGTAGGTGTTTATGCATTAACAAAGGCTTCTAGTGAAATTGCCGTGTGGAAAAACTTGAATGAATATTACATTTTTCGCACGGCATGGTTTTACGGTTTTTCCGGTAAAAACTTTGTATATACTATGCTTCGCATGATGAACAGTCACGATTCAGTAAAAGTTGTAAACGACCAGAAAGGAAGTCCGACTTTTGCCGTAGACCTTGCCGAAGTAATTATAAAAATAATTGAACAGGCATCTTCAAATAGGCCGCTTCCATATGGAATATATCATTGTACGGATTCAGGGGAAGCAACCTGGTATGATTTTGCCTGTGAAATAAAAAAGCAGGCCGCTGAACTTGGCTTGCTTAAAAATAAAAATTGTAGAGTAATTCCTTGTACTACGGAAGAA
>JAILQA010000054.1 GCA_024699205.1 Treponema sp.
GTTGCAGTTGCAGTCAGCGGTGTTATTGCAAACTTATCTTTTACTTCATCAAGACTTTCGATTGCTGCATTTAAAGCAAGCTTGATTACAGGTTCACTAGAATAATATTTAGTTTTTCCTTCATCTGAACTTGGCGTAATATAAGCAGGATTTTCTTCTGTTATGTTGATTAAAGAGTCTTTTACATAAACAGGATAAGAAAGCGAATAAATATCATTTTTATTATGAAGGCCAGAAGGAATTGATGCAGTGCCACTGAGTACAATACTGCTTCCTCCAGAAATATATATTGCACCACCTTTTTCGGCAGAATTGTTTGCAATTGTTCCACTGTTCATCCTTACGTTTGCATTAGTATCTGTGCCATTACTTGCACTACTGATGTACAAACCACCGCCACCACTATTGTATTTTTCGTTAGTATTGTAATTATAGAAGATTCCACCTGTAAGTTCTGAAAGTTCATTTTCGGTTTCGCTTGTGTAGCTCTTATAACCCATGTAAAGTTTTCCACTTACGTAAATACCGGCACCCATAGTTGCTGAGGCATTTGCACCTTCTCTTGAAGTTGGAGCAGAAGTTTGACTTGCATCTCCAACCACAGCATTTCCGTACATAAACATTTTTCCGGCAGTGGTTGATGAACTGTAAATACATACACCACCACCGTTGCCTGTTGCCCAGTTTGCAGAAATCGTTCCGTCAGAAAAAACAAAGATTCCTTCTTCAGCTACATAAACACCGCCGCCATTACCGCCTGTAGAATTATGATGAATTGAGCCACCGGTCATAGTAAAACTGCCAGACTGAATATGCACACCACCTGCTCCGCCAGCACCATCATTGTATGCAATTGTTCCTGAGTTCATTACGGTTGTACCTTTGTTGTAAATACCGCCGCCGTGAGCATCGTAACCAAAACTGTAATAAATACCACCTTCAAGTTCTTTTGGAGTATTTTCTCTTTCGCTTACATATTTTTCATAACCAAGATAAAGCTTTCCTGTATTATAAACACCGCCACCGTAAGAGTATTCGTTTGAACATTTACCATTGCTTACATAACCATTTGCAACTGTGGTTGCACTTCTGTCGCCAATGCAGGCTTTTCCAATAAGATAAAGCCTACCGGCATTGTAAACACCACCACCATATTTTGCATCGTTACCAGAAATCAAAGTGCCGTCAGAAAGGGTAACAGTTGCTTCTTCTGTAATATGAAGACCTCCGCCCTTTTGATGATAAGAATCATCGCTATTGTTTGTAGAATCGTTCTTGCTGCCGGTAAGTAAAAGATTTGTAATTGTAACTGGAACTTCAGTTGCTACTACAAGTACAGTTCCTGTATAAGCGGCACCAGCTCCTCCTATTTCTTGAAGACCTCGATTAATTTTATCCTTAGGATTTTCATTTTCATCAAGTCCATTATAGCCGGTAAGAAGGATTGATTTTGCGTGTTCCAGCGTCAGGTCTGCGGGAATTAAAGTCCGTCCGAAATCTTTTGTATACCTGCGTTCTCCAGCTTTGTTACTTCCTTCGTGAGGACCAGTTACATCGCCCATAATATAAATTGTCCAGACAGTATTTTTTGTTCCCTGAGATATGATTGATTGACAGGCTTTGTCTACAGTTTCAAAAGGATTTGTTTCAGTTCCATCGCCTTCGGTGTCGTTACCTGTGCCGGAAACATAAATAGTCATTTGGATTTCAGGCTCTGATGGGTCAACCGGGTCAGGTGGATCAACTGGGTCCTGAGGATTGTAAGGGTCATAAGGTTTGAGAAAAACTTCTAAATTATTCTCCCCGGCCTCAATTTTTTTTGTCCGGGACTGACCGGAGTATAGAATCATTTTATTATCATGCTCAACACGGAAGACAATTATTTCGGCATAAAGTTCTGCACCGACAGGAATTGAATCGAACTTTACAGTCGCATTCTCTGTAAAAGAAAGAGTTTTTGAAGCAGTATATTCACCTTTGAGAGCAACTTCACAAAAAAGACTGTCTATTGAAGCACCAGACTCAGACCGAGAGATTGTATTATAAACAGGAGAATCTAGCGAAAAAACAAGCGTACCTGTTTTTTGATTCTGAGTAAAAAAAGAACATCCGCAGGAAAGGAAAGAAAGCACAAATGCGAATACCATAAAACTAAAAACTTTTACGACTATTTCGTGTGTAATCTTTTTCATATTGAAAGTATAACATCTTTTTTGTTATTTGCAAAAAAATGAGATATGTTTTTTTAGTGATATTTTATTAGGAAGATTAGGAATTATGCTTTATAATTATATCAATTTATGGACCATAACTATACAGTTACAATACTAATCTGTATCATCAGCATGATAATTCTTGCCATTGATGTCGGAAAAAATACTATTTTAAACAAGCATGACATAAAATGGTTCAGAACATCTTTTATTCTTGCTGCAATCGGAGCTTGCTGCGAATACCTGGGCTTTTTCTTTGACAAAATGGAAAATTCGCCTGTAAAACTGCATTGGTTTATCACTTTTACTGAATTCTGTATTTCACCGTATCTTGCAATTTGTTTAGCCCGTAGTGCCGGAATGCAACGAAAATTCAAAGCTATATTTACCATAATGGGGATAAATATTCTTGTCGAAATAATTTCTCTTTTTACGGGAATAATTTTTTACATTGATTCAAATGGATTTTATCAGCGCGGAGATTACTACTGGATTTATCTTTTATTCTGCGGAATAAGTTT
>JAILQA010000019.1 GCA_024699205.1 Treponema sp.
TATATATTAAAATCATGCAGAATATCGAAAAAGAATTAATTTCTGAACAAAGAATAATTCTTGTCCTCAAAACGCGCATTTTTGAGCTTTCAAATCTTCTTGCCATAAAACAAAAGGCTTTAAAGGCTGCGCCGGAAGGCAACCTCCGTATTTCTAGAAGTAATGGGGCCGTGCAGTATTACCATAAAAGCACTTCAGAAAAAAGCGGGGGACACTATATTCTTGCCAAAAACAAAAAGCTTGCTCAGCAGCTTGCCCAAAAAGAGTATGACAAAAAAGTGTTCGCAGCAGCAAACCAGGAACTTAAACTTTTGAATCGCATTCTGCATCAGTATGAACAGCTACAGCTAGGAACAAAATTGTTGAAAAGATTTTTTCAAATCTTACAAAACTGCGGCAAAAACTCATAAAGCCGGTTCGTCAAACAGATGAAACTTTTTCTGCACAGTGGCTCGCTTTTTCTTATGAGAAAAAATCATTCGCTGAAAATACTCCAAAATATGCCACAGCCCGCGGAGACTTTGTGCGCTCCAAGTCTGAAAATATCATTGCCGACACACTTTACCGTATGTCTATTCCTTATCGTTATGAGTTTCCTCTAGAACTTAAAACAGAAGATGGCCGCCGCATAAAACTTCATCCCGATTTTTGCTGTCTGAATCTGCGGATGCGACAGGAGTTTTACTGGGAGCATTTTGGCATGATGGATAATTCAGACTACGCAGAACAAGCTGTTGGAAAACTCAGTCTTTATGCTCACAACGGCATTTTCCCTGGCCGGAATCTTATTATCACAACAGAAACTTCTAAGCAACCATTAAGCACAAAACTTATTGAAAAAATCGCCAGGGAGTTTCTTGCATAAAGGCATTGCACTCAGACTTAATTCTTTTCTTACTTGACCAGATTCCAATATTCCTGTATGTTTCAACTTATGAAGTTCAATTTTGTGACCCGCACAATTAATACTCTCACTATTTCCACCACAGTTACAGGTGGTAAGTCTTATTTGTGCCCGGGATGCAAAGTGTAAAAGATTGAACATTTTTTTTGGAAAATCAAGACCACTTATCCTTTTGGGTAGGTGGTCTTTTTTTTTAGTTGTGTCTGACAGGGCGTTACGGGGGTGTCCCCCGTTAGAAGGGGTGCAGTCAGGCATAGCCTGCCTGTGCGCATTTTGGAGGAGAATCCTAAAACGACCCGCTGTCGCAGTTCGTTTTTTAACGGATTTCCTATAAGAGCAGGGGGAGACTTCCCCCACACAAAAAAGGAGGAAGATTATGGATTTACACGACTTTAGCGATGTCGCAGAAAATTACGACAGGTATCTTGAAGTTATGTACAGCGACTTTGATGCTCACGAGGGCTTTCAGGACTTTTATCTTGAACTGGCAAAAAAGTATGGACAAGATGGAGTGATTGATGTTGCCTGCGGAACCGGAGCTGTACTGCTTTATCTTGCCCGGCATGGAGTGATGGCAGATGGTACTGATTTGTCTGGCGAAATGTGCCGCGTCTGTTCAGAAAAGGCGGCTGCACAAAATCTTAAGCTTCGTATTTTCCAAGGTAACATGACAAGCTTTGATGCCGGCAGAAAGTATTCACTTATAATCATTGCCCGCAGCGGCTTTATGCATTTGCCTGACCAGAAATCCCAGCGTGCGGCTTTGGAAAATTTAAACCGCCATCTTGTACCTGGAGGCATTCTCACCCTCAACACCTTTGACCCCTGGCCGCCGGTTCAAGCTCAGCAGATTTCTACAAAACCCGATGATTATACTTTCCGCCTGGAATATGTGAATAGCGATGGCAATCGTGAAAAAATCTACAATGCAATTTCCTATAATCCCTACACACAGATTATGAGCGGCAACTGGAAGTTTGAAACTTATGATGAAGCCGGCAAAGTCATCGGCGAGCGGGTGCGTCCTCTTACAATGCGTCAGACCTATCGATGGGAAATGTTTCTGCTTGCAGAGCTTTGTGGCTTTGAAGTTGTAGATATTTACCGCGGCTACAAGGGCGACAAGGAAGATTTGAATGACCCTGAATCAGCCGCAAAATATCGCAGCAATCTGATATGGATTTTGAGAAAGAAATAAGTGTGTCATTGTCCGGCTTGACCGGACAATCTATATGGAGAAAAAATGATTAGACAAATAAAGAAAGATGAACTCCCCATCTGCCTTGATTTTATTCATCTGTGTTTTTCAACAGTTGCAGAGAAGTTTGGTTTTACAAAAGAAAACGCTCCGGGGCATAATGCTTTTATGCCTTTGGAAAAGCTTGAAAATTTCTGGAACTGGGGATTTTTGATGTACGGACTTTTTGAAGAAAATCAAAACGGAGAAAGTGAGCTGCTTGGATATTTTTCCCTCAGCAAGGAACCGGATAAAAAAGACACCTATATGCTTCATAATCTTTGTATTAAGCCTCAGATGCGGAAACAAGGTTATGGCAAAAAGCTTTTGGATTTTGCAAAAGACAAAGTGCGCGAGCTTGGTGGAAAAATACTCTTTCTTGATTATATTGATGAATACAAGGAATTAAAAGAATGGTATTTTAAAAATGGATTTGAACCTAAAGGTACAGTAAAATATGAGCATCTGCCTTTCACAGTTGGATTTGCAGAATGTTTTACAGGAGAATAAATATGGAAGAAATAATCAGACAAATCAAGAATCAAACAGAAATAAATTTTATCAACATCAAGAATCAGATTGAAGCTGC
>JAILQA010000024.1 GCA_024699205.1 Treponema sp.
ACTGGATTCAGCTCTGGCTGCAAATCCTGTAGAAGAAAAATCACTTTCGGATATGGGACTCCGCTACGACCTTACACTTCCGCTTACTCGTTTTTATGCTGCTAACAAAAATGAACTTCAGACTCCTTTTAAAGTAATTCAAACTGACCGGGTTTTCCGCGCAGAGCGTCCTCAAAAGGGTAGAAGCCGGGAGTTTGTTCAGTGTGATATTGATATTCTTGGTGACAATTCTCCAAATGCAGAGGTTGAGCTGATTGATGTTACAGCCCGTGCCCTTATGAATATTGGTTTTAAGGATTTTTACATTAACGTAAATGACAGACGTATTCTCCGTAATATGCTTGAAAGTATGGGCTTTGCTGCAGACACTCTGGATTCTGTTTGTATTTCCTTTGATAAGCTTGATAAGATTGGTCCTGATGGTGTTGCCGCTGAGCTTACAGAAAAGGGAATGCCGGAAAAGTCTGTAAAAGTTTTAAAGGATTTTCTTGCAGATTCAAGCGATAACATCACTCTGGAAAGCGTAGTTGCAAAATGTTCAAATCCTTCGGTTGCTGATGACTTAAAATACATAATTGAAACTGCTACTGCGGTTGCTGATGGAAAATATAAGATTAAATATTGCCCAAGTCTTGTTCGCGGACAGGGCTATTACACTGGTGCTGTTTTTGAAATTGCAACACCTCTTTTTGGCGGTGCTGTTGGCGGTGGTGGAAGATACGACAATCTTATTGGTAAGTTCATTGGTCAGCAGGTGCCGGCAGTTGGATTTAGTATTGGTTTTGAAAGAATCTGTTCAATACTTTTGGAGCAGAATTACAAAATCCCAAATGAGCGCGAAAAATGTGCCTTCCTTTATGATGATTCTATTTCATTTGCCCAGGTGATGAAGTTTGCCGAAAACTTGCGAAAGGACTACAATGTGGCAATCATCAAAAAAGCAAAAAAGCCTGGTCCTCAGTATGATATGCTGGAAAAACAGGGTTATACAAAGTTTGCTTCGGTTCGTGATGGGCAGATTGTAGTGAAATAGAAAATGCACTAATAAATCAAGGGAGTTTTTCCTATGAAGAAGCAGAATTATAAAAGTTTTGAAATCACTTATGAGAGCAAGATAAAGGATGTTTACAAAACTCCGGTTGGACATGATATTTTTTCAAAACTGCTGCTTCAATTAGGTAAATCAGAAAAACTGATTCTAAATCCTTTTGTTGGTAATCTTAAAATAAAGGGACTTGCAAGACTCACTCAGAATATTGTCGGAAGCGGCTTTTTTGATGCTTTTATTAAGCTTGTTAATTCTGAACAGGATTTGCCTGCGCCAATAGACGGAAAAATTGAAGAAAAATGGTGGAAGGAAGCTGTTTTCTATCAGATTTATCCGCGAACCTTCTGCGATTCAAACGGCGACGGTATTGGAGATTTACAGGGAATTATTTCTAAGCTCGATTATTTACAGAGTCTTGGCGTTAATGCTCTCTGGCTTTCTCCAATTTACGATTCTCCTATGGATGACAACGGCTATGATATCCGCGATTATCAGAAAATCCTTAGAGATTTTGGTTCTATGGCTGATTTTGACCAATTGTTGGAGCAGGTTCATTCGCGTGGAATGCGGCTTATAATGGATTTAGTAATAAATCACACTTCCGATGAACACGAATGGTTCCAGAATGCCCTTAAAGATAAAAAATCAAAATATCACGATTATTATATTTTTAGAAAAAAGCCTAACAACTGGACTTCCTTTTTTAGTGGTTCTGCCTGGAATTATTATGAGCCGCTGAACGAATATGCCCTTCATCTTTTTTCTAAAAAGCAGATGGATTTGAACTGGGAAAGTCCTCAATTGCGGTCTGAAGTTATTTCCATGATAAACTGGTGGCTGGATAAAGGCATTGACGGTTTTAGAATGGATGTAATCAACTGTATTTCAAAGCAGAAAGGCCTGCCAGATGGAGATGAACTTATTGGAAAAATGATGGGACTGACCGGCATTGAACACTATTTTTATGGTCCCCATCTTCATGAATACTTATGCGAAATTAATAAAAAAGCTTTTGAACCTCATAATGCCTTTTCTGTTGGCGAAACTCCAGGGCTTGGTATGCAGATGTGCCGTTTGATTACTGGAGAAGAAAGAGGTGAACTTAATATGGTTTTCTCTTTTGATCATCTTGAAAGTCCGGGGCATACACGTTTTGAAGCTTATGAATATGATTTGAATTATCTCCGGGATTATATGATTGACTGGCATAAAAATTACGGAAACAACTGCTGGATTTCACTTTTTTATAACAATCATGATAATCCTAAGATGGCAAGTAAGATTAAAAATCTTTCTCTTTCATCTTCTGATTCTGCCTTGCTTATGAGACAACTTCAAAAACTTCTTGCGGTTATGCAGTTTACTTTAAAAGGAACTCCCTTTATTTATCAAGGGGAGGAAATGGGACTTATCAACTATGATTTTGAATCAATTGAGAAAATAAATGATGTTGAGTCCAAAAATCTTTATGTTGAATTGTGTAAAAAAATGCCGGAAGATAAGGCTTTTGAAATAATTAAAGCTGGAACAAGAGAACATGCAAGAATCCCTCTTCCTTTTGAAGAAAATCTGGAAAAGGCTGACTGCTTTACAGAGACTACAAAAAATCTTATGAAACAGCAAAAGATGTGTGATGAGATTTTTGAAACCTATAAAACTTTGATTTCTTTGCGCAAAAAGGATAAGAGTCTTGTGTATTCAGATTTTGAAGTATTGTCCCGCAAGAGAGACCGTTTTGTCTATCGACGAGGTAATTATATAGTAGATTGTAACCTGAGCGAAAAACCATGTGCAGCTTATAAAGTAAAAACAGCACATACAATCATTTACGACAGTTATCAACCTGATGTAAAAGAACCAGCAAGAGATTTAAAGAAA
>JAILQA010000032.1 GCA_024699205.1 Treponema sp.
AAATAAAATCGCTTAAAAATGTCATTTTCTTCTATATTATAACATAAATAGCATAATTATTCATTTTTTAAGAGGTCTGTTACCTGAAAAACTGCTTATTCACAGCAAAATGTGTAATTTTTTAGGAACTTTGTGACCGTATTTTTTAGGAGTTTTGTTACCCATTTTTTTAGATTCAATTTTTAAGATTTATAATAAAGTTCTGATGTTTTTTGTTTTCTTTTCTCTTATATCCATTGTAAAATAAAGTATATGGCTTTTAGACCACAGATTAATAAAAAAAATCTTAAAAGTGATATTTTTTCTGGAATTGTCGTAGCTCTGATTTCTATTCCCATTTCAATGGGTTATGCTCAAATTGCCGGGCTTTCTCCTGTCTGCGGATTATATGGTTCTTTACTTCCTATTCTTTCTTATGCATTTTTATCATCCTCACCTCAGTTTGTTGTAGGTGTAGATGCTATGCCCGCTGCAATGGTTGGCTCCCTTCTTTCTACCTGCGGAATTGCACATGGTTCTCCTGAAGCGCTGAAGTTTGTTCCTGTAATTTCTCTGATGGTCGCAGTCTGGTTTTTATTGTTCAGGATTTTAAAAGCGGGTAGGGTAGTAAAGTATATTTCTGATCCTGTTATGGGCGGATTTATTTCTGGTGTAGGAACCTTAATTATTCTTTTTCAATTACCAAAGCTTTATGGTGGGAATGCCTCCAGTGGTCAACTGATTTCAGTCTTGATTAATATAGTAAGAGAGTTTTCTAATTTCAATCTTCTTTCCTTTTTTCTAGGATTTGGAACAATTGCTGTTATTTTGATTTTTAGAAAAATAAATCCCAAAATTCCTATGTCGGTAATTATGCTTGGCCTGGGAATTATTATAACAGTACTTTTTAAAATAGACCGTTTTGGGGTAAAGCTGCTTTCTTCGGTTCAGGGAGGATTTCCAAAACTTTCTATTCCAAATATTTTTATTATTAAGGATTATAAAGATTATATACCAAATTGTATTGTCTTGAGTCTTATGATTTCACTGGTCGTTATGGCTCAGACTCTTCTAGCGGCAAATAACTATGCTGCAAAACATGATTACAAAATAGATAATAATCAGGAATTAATTGCGTATTCTGTTATGAATCTGGCGTCCAGTATTTCAGGTTCTTGCCCTATCAATGGCAGTGTTTCCCGATCAGCAATAGTTGAGCAGTTTGAATGTAAAAGCCAGCTTATGTCAATTACGGCTTTTTTTACAATGCTCCTTGTTCTTTTATTTGGAACAAAGTTTTTTATCTATCTTCCTGTTCCTGTACTGACTGGAATTGTTGTAAGTGCTCTGTTAAGTATTCTGGATATAAAGCAGGCAAAACGTTTATGGAAATGCAATAAGTCTGAGCTCTTTATTTTTATTACGGCTTATTTGGGTGTTCTCTTTTTAGGGACTGTTTATGGAGTTGTAATTGGCGTTGGACTTTCCTTCTTTTCTGTTGTAAAAAAAGCTGTTGTACCGCCACGTGCCTTCTTAGGAAAAATACCCGGACATCATGGTTATTATGATTTGCGACGTAACAAAAACTCCCGCCCAATTAAGAATACTGTCCTCTACAGATTTGGAGGTAATCTTTTTTTTGCCAATGTTGGAACTTTTATTTCAGATATAGAAAATGGAATTAAGGAAGATACAAAGTTTGTCATTATTGATGCCGGTGGAATTGGAAGTGTAGATATTACAGCGGTAGATAAAATTATAGCACTTTACAATAAGCTTTCATCACGAGGAATACACTTTTATCTTACGGAGCAGCAGGGACACGTAAATGATTTGATTCGTCAGTTTGGCGGTGAAAAGCTGATAAATGATGGAAAAGTCCGTCGTACAATTTCTCTTGCCTTGCGAACCTGCGGATTTACAAAACCATATCCACTCGAAGGCCTTTCAAAGGATTTTGATTATTCTTATATCGAGTCAAAAGAAAAACTGGCAGAGTTTGAATGGGCTTTTGGAAAAGAAGCGGAAAGCAAAATGCAGGAGCTTGCAGACGAGCTTGTAGTCAATCTTTTGCAGGCAACTCAAAATATTTCCGGAAATAATTTTGAAAAAATCAATTTTGAAGAAATTGAAGCTGCAATCAGCTGGGGAAAAATCGGTCTCTTTGATGAAGAAGAATTGCTTGAAAATCTTGAAGCAAAACTGGAACATTTGGAACATGAGCATAAACTTTCACCAGAAAGAACAAAGGCTTTTGAAATACTGATTGAACGGCGAAAATCTGTTGTTCAGCAGAAAGTAATGATGCTCAATCCAGATGCAATCAAAATGCTTCAGAAAAGAATGGAAATTGTCGAACAGAATCTCAAGAGAAAATATTCCACTGAAGAAAATGATGAAAAAAATAAGCATCAAAGAAAATAGATTCATACAATAAAAGCAAATCTTATTTATATTGTTAAACGTTTAACCTTGTTATTATACTCAATATGGAAAAGATTTTGTTTGAGACTTATAAAGATTATTTTAGAGTTGGAGCTGCTGTAAGCGGTGTTATTTTTAACGACGATTTTAGAAAAAAAATTGAAAAGAAAACAGGAAAGAAGATTAATTGTGAAAAAGATACAGCCTTGCTCAAAAAGCATTTTAATTTAATTGTTGCCGAAAATGACACAAAGATGGAACGCATTTACAAGGCTGAAAATGACTTTGATTTTTCTGCAGCCGACAAGTTTATTAAGTTTGGAAAAGAAAATAATAAAGATATTCGCTGGCATACTCTGGTCTGGCACAATCAGTCTCCAAAATGGATTTTCAAGGGCGAAAAAGATTCTCAGGCTACAAAAGAGCAGCTTGAGGAAAGGACAAAAAAATATATTTATACTGTGGGTGAGCGTTACAAAGATGATATTTGCTCAGTTGATGTAGTAAACGAATGTATTTCTGATAAAAGCTTTTGTATCCGCACAAAGGATGATCATTCTATGTGGCGCGAAATCATGGGTGAAGATTATATTGAAAAAGCCTTTTTCTGGGCAAAGGAAGCTTTCCCTAAATCAGATTTAGTAATAAATGATTACAACCTGGAAATTATTCCTCAGAAAAGACAGGCAATGTATGAACTGCTCAAAAAGCTTCTTGCAAAAAAAGTTCCTGTAAATACAGTCGGCTTGCAGATGCATATAAGCATGTTCAATCCGCCGGTTGAAGAAATTGAAAAAACAATAGAACTTTTTGGCAGCCTTGGATTAAAAGTCATTATTACCGAAATGGACGTTTCAATTTATAATTTTGAAGATCAATCAACCAAGCCTATAACAGCAGAACTTTTAGAAAAGCAGGGGCAGAGATTCTTTGAATTGTTTGAATGTTTCAAGAAGGAAGCAAAAAAAGGTTATCTTCAGGATGTTTTGCTTTGGGGAATTACCGATGCCTTCAGCTGGAAGAATAATTTCCCTGTTCCAAACAGACCAGATGCTGCTCTTTTGTTTGATGTAAAGGGAGAGCCTAAACCTGCTTTTATACGGATAAACCAGTAGAAACTTAAAAGGTGAATTGAAGCATCATCATACACTGCTGAATGAGTTTTTTTGCATTTTCATAATGTATTTGATTGGTTTTTGAAGAACCGCATTTTACCATGACAGACAGGTAGTAAATAATGTCATACCAGAGAAGTCGCCGCGTTTCCTTAAAATTGAACTGACTTTGACCAAAGCCGTCTAAAAAGGCAAGCGTATACTTTTGCAGTCGGAATCTTACTTCCATCAGAGGATCGCCAAAAACAGCATTCTCCCAGTTTATAATGGAATATATTTCATCATCATTTACCAGAATATTATGTGGTTGCATATTTAAATGAATCAGACAAGGCTCTGTACTGCATTCAAAGCATTTTCTGTCTTTTTCCAGTAAAGCATTTAGTTCAGCACTCTGGATACTCAAATCAACATTTTTATTGCCTGCATCCGAAATAACATTGTTCAAAAGGAAAAATACAAAATCAAAAAGCTCTGTAAATTGATGCCTTGAATCTACAAGAAGTCTAAAAGTTGGCGAAAGTGTATCCATGAGTTTTTTTACGACTTTACCGGACTTGTAATCAATTCTTTCTATTTTTTCTTTTTCCATATAAGGCATTTGCTTTTCATAATCAAGCAGACCAAAATATTCTGTAAACAAATATTTTTTACTGTAAGAAGTTTTGCTGTCATCAAAATAATATAAATCCGGGATTTTGATTTTTAATGTAGGCTTATTATTTAAAATATTA
>JAILQA010000050.1 GCA_024699205.1 Treponema sp.
CTTTTATTGACGCAGTTAATCATAACCGTTAAAATAATATTAATATGTTTGATGTAAAAGATTCTGATTTTTTTGATATGGAAGATGAGGCTTTTGATACAATCGTAGAAAATGACATTACATTTTCTGGTTGTGTTCGGATGAAAAAGCCTTTTATGATACGCGGTAAATTTTCTGGTAAAATCGACACGGAAAGTGATTTGGTGATTGATTCCGGGGCAGTTGTTGAGGCCGATATAAATGCAATGCGCGTCCTTATTCGTGGAAAAGTGAAGGGTAACGTGTATGGCGAAAAACTGATTTTTGTTACTTCATCAGGTTCAATCGATGGCGATATTTCCACACAGAAAGTTGTTCTGGAGCCTGGTTGTGAATTTTCTGGAAAGTGTACGATGGTAAAACAATGAAAAAAATAATTCTTTCTATAATAATTACATGTGCTGTTAGCAATTTATTGATTTCTCAAGCTGCGACAACAAAAAAGGATGCTCTTCTTTTGCATAACAATGGTCGTGAACGCGAAGCAATTCAGGTTTGCGAAGAAGAATTAAAGGAAAATCCTAGAAATATCGAATCTTATGTTGTTATGTGCTGGGCTTTAATCGGAAACAAACAATATGCCGAAGCTGAACAGAGGGCAACTGAAGGTCTTGCAATTAGTCCTTATGATTTGCGTCTGACAGAATCCCTGGGCGAGGCTAAATATTATCTTGGTAAAAATAATGGTGCTATGGAGCAGTTCCAGAAATATGTTGCTTCTGCGTCTGAAAGTTCTGCCCGCTTAGGTTCTTCCTACTATTTTATGGGTGAGATTTTTATCCGTCAGGCCCGTTATCAGCATGCAGATATTGCTCTTTCTTCAGCTGTAAAAAAACAACCTTTGCTGGATTACTGGTGGGTAAGGCTTGGATATGCTCGAGAAATGGCTGGAAATTATCTTGAAGCTCTGAATGCTTATGAAGAAGCCTTGATTTTAAACTCTTCCTCAATTGATGCATCTCGTGGACGCGAAAGAGTAAGTGCAAAAATCAAATAATAACGATTAATCATAAATGTGTACAAATACCTGTACAATCCGCTTTGAAACTTTAGGATGCCGCTTAAATCAGATTGAAAGTGAATCTGCCGCTAATTTTTTTACTCTCTGTGATTTTGATGTAAAAATGGGCGGTGTGACTTCTTCTTCTCCAGAAGATTGTGATACGCTTTTGTGCATTGTGAATACCTGTGCAGTTACCCAAAAAGCGGAACAAAAAGGCAGGCGGATAATCCGTCTTCTTCTGAAAAAATATCCTCAATCTGTCATTCTTGTTACCGGCTGTTATGCTCAACTGGCTCCGGCTCAAATTCTTGAAATGGATAAGAGAATTGTTGTGCTTGCGGGGCAACTTAAAAGTCGTATTGCTCAAATCCCCCTGCTGCTTAAAGCTTTTTTGAAGGAAAATATCAGGGATTCGGAATGGGAATGGGATTGCCAGCGTTTTATTGAACTTTTGAATAATCAGATTATAAATAAAAAAACTGAAAAAGAAGGATTTGCCGAAGATTCATTCCGTCTGGCAACTACAAACTTTTTGTCTCATTCACGTGCTTCTATTAAAATCCAGGATGGCTGTAATAACAACTGTTCCTTTTGTACAATTCATATTGCGCGCGGCCACAGCGTTTCTATCGACGTTAAAACTGCTTTATCGCGCGTAATTGAGCTGGAAAAAGCCGGTCATAAAGAAGTTGTAATAACGGGTGTAAATCTTGGACAGTATAAAAGCCAGTATAATGGTGAAACTTATGATTTTGCCAGGCTGATTAAAGCTTTTCTTGAAAATACAAAGCAAATCCGTTTTAGAATTTCAAGTCTTTACCCCGAAACAATCACTGATGATTTTTGCAAAATTATTTCTGATGATAGGATTTGTCCTCATTTTCATCTTTCGGTTCAAAGTGGCAGTGACAAAATCTTAAAATTGATGAACAGAAATTATGATTCACGTACCGTTGCTGCAGCCTGCGAAAAACTGCGAAAAACAAAAAATAATCCTTTCATAGCCTGCGATATTATTACCGGTTTTCCTGGCGAAACTCGTGAAGATTTTTTTGCAACAATGGATTTGATTAAAGAATGTAATTTTGCCTGGGTTCACGCTTTTCCATTTTCTGAACGACCTGGAACTCCGGCTGTAAAAATGAAGGATAAAGTGCCTCAGAGCCTTTCAGGAGAAAGAGCCGAATTGATTTCTCGCCTGGCCGTTACAAATAAAATTGCCTATATTGATTCCTTAGTTCAGTCTTCTGTTTGTCTACCTGCTGTTCTTGAAACTTTAAAAAATGAAAATACTGAAAATGACAGATATATTTATCATGCCGTTACAGATAATTTCATTCACTGTCAGATTGAATCAAAAAGCAAGCTGGAAGAATGCAGCCTTGTCAAATTAAAGTTGATTTCCTCTCTCCCTGAAAAAATAATCAAAGGTGGGGAAGTGGAAGCAAAGGCGTTGATTTTGAATTATTAAAAAAAAATTAATTAACAATAAAAAAAGCTCTCCTTTTATAGAGAGCTTCTATCGGGCAAGAGGGATTTGAACCCCCGACATCCTGGTCCCAAACCAGACGCGCTACCAGCTGCGCTAT
>JAILQA010000061.1 GCA_024699205.1 Treponema sp.
CCTCGGAATCTGCAAGTTTTCTGATATACTCTGTCTTTTCTTTGCAGTCTGCATACAAGAAGAATTTAGCCCATTTTTCTACAGTTGTCAATTTTTCAACCGGCTCATCAGGAATATCCTTGTATTTTGGGAGTTCAAGATAAATAATTTTCATACGTGCAGATTTCAAACCTTTTCCATCTTCCAGGCGCATTGTATAAGTTAGGAATCCGTCATCAATCGTATCATCATAAATAAAGTTCAATACAGAAATCATCATCGCCTCTGGAACCTGACGCCAGGTCATTCCTTTTCTAACATTATGATTTAAAAGATGAGCTACATAATATTCAGAGCGGTTATCGAATGAATCCAAATCGTTCAATCCCTGCATTTCTACATTTAAAACCTTATTTTCCGTATCAATTTCATCAGACTGGCTCTTGCAGGCAATATCGAAAATTGACTGTTTATCCCGCTCGGATTCAATTGGTAATTCATTCTGTGTTATTGTGACATCAGAAATGTTCTGCTTTAGCATGACGCTGAGAAAAGCTGTGAGTGCGGCGTTAGATGCCTCTGAGTTTTGTGTGAATAGCGATTTAAAAATAGGGTCAACTTTAGGATTTAGCATGGCTCCCGGATATGGGCGCAATGATTTTGAATCAGACATATAATCTCTCCTTTTGAATGAATGTTTCTGTTTGATAGAGTATTTTTCTCTACACTCTATAATTAGTAAAAAACTAAAGATTTCGGACCATTTTCGGAGAAAAATAATTATAAATATTTGTTATCCGTAGGTAAGCCGCGGAAGGTGAGTTGTGAGAGCGACTCTGCCATTTTTTCTTTATGAAAAATGAAAATGTAAATCTATTGCATAAAAGTGTATTTTTTGGTAATATTCCTGTTACGTGTATTGATTTTTTATGCAAAAATATTTAATCCCCGTTTTATATTGATGCAGGATTCTTACACTAGTCTTTTGCAGAATGGATTTTTTTGTTTCCTATTTCCGCTGCAGCGGGCGTTTTTAATGAATAATTTTTGATAGAGGTATTATATGTACGCAACTATTGAATTTAAGGGCAAACAGTACAAAGCAGAAAAAGATGTTGTCCTTACTGTAGATAAGCTTGATGCTGAAAAAGGTACAAAAATTGACATTGATACTGTTCTTCTTGTTAGTGATGGAGATAAAATCAGTGTTGGTGCTCCTTATGTAAAAGGTGCTAAGGTTACTGTAGTTGTTGAGGAAACTTTTAAAGATAAAAAGGTTTTGGTATTCAAATACAAGTCAAAGAAAGATTATCATCGCTTGATTGGTCATAGACAGCAGTACACAAAAGTACGTGTTGAATCTATTACACTCGCATAACTGGAACATATAGGAGACTACTATGGGAAGAACTAGAGGTGGTAGCGGTGCTAAAAACGGCCGCGACGCAAATCCAAAGAACTTAGGTGTTAAAAAATATGCTGGGGAACTTGTAAGTGCAGGTTCTATTCTTGTAAAGCAGCGCGGAACAAGAATCTATCCGGGTACAAACGTTATGAAAGCTGGTGATGACAGTTTGTTTGCTACTGCTGATGGAAAAGTTGTTTACTACGAACGTATGAATCACAAATACGTTGCTGTAGAAGCTGCTGAGTAAGTTTTTTTCAACTTATGAATTGCCCGGTTTGACTTAGAATCTACCGGGCATTTTTTTTATAAGGAGATTCTGAATGGTAGGTTTTGCAGACGAAGCAACAATAGAAGTGCGTTCTGGAAACGGTGGTAATGGCTGTGTTGCTTTTAGACGAGAAAAATACATTCCTCATGGTGGACCAAATGGTGGCGATGGTGGTCGAGGTGGCGATGTAATTTTTTGTGTAAAAAAGAATCTTCGAACTCTGGCGGGTCTGCGTCACAAGCATTGTTTTAAGGCCCGAAACGGTGGTGATGGCCAGGGCTGGAACCGCTTTGGTGCTGATGGTGAAGATGTTGTTATTCCTGTCCCGCCTGGGACTACAATCCGTGATGCCGAAACTGATGAAATCATTTATGATTTTTCTTCTGAAAGTGAAAATGAACGCTTTGTTTTTTTGAAAGGCGGAAATGGTGGCTGGGGAAATGTACATTTTAAAACTTCTACGAATCAGGCACCGAGACATGCAAATCCTGGTCAGAAGGGCGAAACTCGATTTTTAAAGCTTGAACTTTCCATTATGGCGGATGTCGGTCTGGTTGGTTTTCCGAATGCGGGTAAATCTTCCCTGCTTACAGCTTTTACAAACGCACGTCCAAAAATTGCCCCTTATCCTTTTACAACAATTATTCCAAATCTTGGTGCGCTTAGGGTTGATGATGAAAATGATATTATTGTTGCTGATATTCCTGGTATTATAGAAGGTGCGTCTGAAGGGCTTGGTTTGGGGGATACTTTCTTAAAGCATATTACCCGAACTTCCTGCCTTATTTT
>JAILQA010000075.1 GCA_024699205.1 Treponema sp.
ATTCTTGTACAGATATGGTCATTATGGGGAGCAAAAAAAACTTGTGTTTTGTGTTTTAATCGACGATAGGCTTCACAGTGAAGGATTCTGGTATAATCGCGCTCAAAGTCGGTGCGGATATCGTTGTTTCGTGAATAAAAATTAAGTTCACGCTTATTTACCTGATTCCATTTGGGATTCTCTGATATGCATTTTTCTTTTATGAAGGCATCTTTCATACATTTAGGATAACCCAATTTGTAGTAAAAATCCATTCTATTTTTATGATTCTTAAATCCTTTTGTGTTATAATAATTTTATGAATGTTGTAATCATCACTCCGCCTCTGGTTCAATTAAACACGCCTTATCCTTCTGGTGCCTATCTCTGTGACTTTTTCAAAAAAAATGATTGCAATGCTGTTTGGTATGATTTAAATATAGAACTTTTTTATTCACTTTTCAGCAGTGAGGGCCTGAAAAAATTATTTGAACTTACGGAAGCAAAAGCTCTTGAGATAGCAGAAAAAGCAGAAGAGCAGGGAGATGATTTTACTGCATTTAATTTAAGGCGTTATCTTTCTTTAAAAGACAGCTGGAGCGAATGGAGCGATTTTATTATCTCTTCCTTGTGTGATGGTCAAAAAAAGCAGAGCGACCGGGAAAAAGCACATCAATTTTTATTTTCTCCCTTTGCCCCGCGTGGAAACCGAATGCAGGCTTATCTTTCATCTCTAGAAACTGATCCGACTGTAGATAACGTGCGTTTTTTAGCTTCCTATGCGCTTGAAGATTTGGCAGATTATATTACTGCTGTTTTTGATTCCGAGTTTTCTCTTATAAGATATGCAGAAGCCTTGACCGTAGATGAATCGTCTTTTTCTGCAATTGAAAAAAGAATTGCTTCACCTGTGATGGAAGTTTTTTTAAAGCCTGTTCTGGAGCGTTTTTTATCCTGCATAAATATAGAGCAGGCAGATAGGTCAGATGAAAAAACAATGGTTTGTATTTCTCTTCCTTTTGCCGGGACTTTTGTACCTGCTTTGTATATTGCAAAATTTTTAAAAGAAAGACTTGGAGATAAAATCTTTACTGTGATTGGCGGCGGCTTTGTAAATACAGAATTACGTGAGGCCAATGATAAAGCTCTTGCAAAATACGTAGATGCAATTTCTTATGACAGGGGTTATGGTTCTTATTATGATTTGCTGCTGAATGGAAAAAAACTTTTGAATTCTGATTATGCCTGGGCAGAAAACATTCAGGCGGAAATAAAGCCTTTGTATAAAATGCGGCTTTTTGTAAAGGAGGCTTCTGATTCTGATTTTCCAGGAGCAGAAATAAAATGTATTGAGCCCTTGTGGAAAGCTCCCCAAATGGAAGCTTTTGAAGATGAAATGACGGTTTCAGTTGTTCCTGATTTTTCTGATATTGATTTTTCAAAATATCCGCGGGTATGTGATGACGAAAATCCTATGCACAGACTTTGGAGCGACGGTTCCTGGATAAAAGCATATCTTGCTCACGGCTGTTACTGGCAAAAATGTGCCTTTTGTGATACAAAACTGGATTATGTTTGTTCTTATAAGCCTGTCGATGCTTTGAAGCTTTATAATAGCCTTAAAAAAACAGCAGAAGAAAAGGGGATTTACGGTATTCATTTTGTTGATGAAGCACTTCCTGTAAATGCCTTGAAGCTCTTTGCTCTTGCAAATGCAAGAAATGGAAACAAGCTTTATTACTGGGGGAACATCCGTTTTGAAAAGGCCTTTACAAAAGATACTGCTGCCTTTTTGAGTTATTGCGGGCTGGGCGGAGTAAGTGCAGGACTTGAAGTTGCAAGTGGAGAAGGGCTAAAGCTTATAAATAAAGGAACGGATATTGATTCAATTGTAAGTGCCTGTGCCGCCTTCAAGGAAGCTGGCGTTTTAGTTCATGCCTATATGATATATGGATTCTGGTATGATACGCCTCAGACAATTATTGATTCAATGGAAACTCTGCGGCAATTTTTTGCAGAAGGATTATTGGATTCTGCCTTCTGGCACAAGTTTGTTTTAACTAAAAACTCGACGGCTTATGAATTATTAAAATCAAGGGCAAGGCAGAAAAAGGAAAAATCAATTTTTGCAAAAAACACCCTTCATTTTGATGGAGAAGAAAAATACCAGAAATACGGACTTCCTTTGGAAAATGCCTTGAATGCCTGGATGCACGGACAAAAACTGAATATGAAGGTTCAAAAGTGGTTTGATTTTCCGGTTCCAGCTCCAAATGTTGACAGTCATTATATAGAAAAAGCAATTGAAAGATATGAAAAAAATAATGAAGCTAATCGTTTTGATTTGAAAAAGCATCTTAATCAGCTTTTCTGGCTTGGTTCATATCCTGTAAGTTATACAAAATCAGAGGAAAAGAAAAAAAGTGCAAAAAAATTAAGATGGATTTATTTACAGGAAGAAGAAGAGCTTATTCTGGAAAATAATTCATCGGGATTATCTGATATTAGTGGGGTATTGTGGAAATTACGTCCAGCTGCCTCATTGGAAGAGCGGAATACAGCACTGGGACAGATTGAAAAATCGCAGGCCTTACAAAAAATTGTGCAAGACCTGCATTACAGGGGGATTGTTTTTATTCAACATCAACAGTTGTGATGTGGGCTCCAAGTTTTTGAAGTCGTCCTACTAAATCTTCGTAGCCGCGTTCAATCTGATAAACGTTGCTTATGCGGCTTTCGCCGTGCGCACACAAGGCTGCAATAACCATTGCCATACCGGCTCTGATATCAGGAGAAACTAAGTGGTCACCGTGGAGCATTGCAGGTCCTGTAATAACAGCCCGGTGAGGATCGCAGAGAACAATATTTGCCCCCATAGAAACCAACTTGTCTACAAAGAACATTCGGCTTTCGAACATCTTTTCAAAAATAAGAACGGTTCCTTCAACCTGAGTAGAAACTACAGTCATAATACTTGTTAAATCGGCAGGGAAGCCAGGCCAAGGCATGTCATCAATTTTTGGAATGCTTGCTCCTATATCAGCTTTTACCTTCATTCCCTGAGTATTTGGAACTGTCAGCTCATCACCTTCTATGCTCCAGGTAATTCCAATCTTTGCAAAGGTATTTTTAAGAGGGCGCATTTCTTCGGCACGAATGCCTTTGATTGTGATTTTTCCTTTTGTAGCGGCTGCCATTCCAATGTAAGAACCGATTTCAATATAATCTGGCCCGATTGTATATTCACAACCATGAAGTTTTTTTACACCTTCGATATAAAGAATATTACTACCGATTCCTGTGATTTTTGCACCCATAAGATTGAGCATATTGCACAAATCCTGAATATGAGGTTCACTGGCGGCATTTTTAATTATTGTTTTTCCTTCTGAAAGGCTGGCGGCCATTACTGCATTTTCGGTTGCAGTTACAGAAGCTTCATCAAGGAATATATCTGCACCTACGAGCTTGTTTGCAGAAAAAGAGAAGTGTCCGTTTACGGCAATGTTTGCGCCCAGTTGTTCCAGTGCCAGAAAGTGGGTATCTACACGGCGGCGGCCAATAACGTCTCCTCCTGGAGGCATCATTTCGCACTTGCCTGTTCTGGCCAAAAGTGGGCCGGCAAATACAATGGAACCGCGGACTTTTTTTGTAAGCTCTTTTGGAAGTTCGCTGCTTTTTATTTCTGCATTGGTTATTTCCCAGTTATTTTTGCTGAGTTTTTTTACTTTTGCACCCAGAGATTCCAGAATCTGAATCATTACGTTTGTATCCTGGATTTCCGGTATATTTTTTAAAATTACAGGTTCTGATGTTAATAAGGTTGCTGCAAGACATGGAAGTGCTGCATTTTTGTTTCCGCTTGCCGTAATTGTTCCCGAGATAGGATATCCACCCTCAATTACATACTCATGCATAATTTGCTCCAGAGAAAAATATTTATCTTAATATAATTTATATAGAAAGATTGATTATAATGTCGGCAGCTTTTGACATTTGGTTTAGAGATAACCATTCATTGCGGGAATGAAAATCGTGGGCGCCGTTAAAAATATTTGGGGTTGGAATACCCATTTCTGTAAGACGGGAGCCGTCTGTTCCTCCGCGAATTGGCTTTCTTACAATTGGAACGCCAGCGTCAGTGTAGGCTTGTTCAACCTTTTTTATAAGTTCTGGATTTTTGTCCATTTCTTCTTTCATGTTGATGTACTGTTTTTTGAAGGTAACTTCTGCTTTTCCTCCAAAAATTACTTCCTGGGTATGGGCAAGCTGCTTTATGAGCTCTTTTTCTTCTTCAATTTCCTCATTTGTAAAAGCGCGGAGAAGCAATTCAACTTTTGCAGATTCAATTGAACCTTCTATACTCATTGCAGCAATAAAGCCCTGGTAGCCGTCTGTTGTTTCCGGGGCTTTATGGCGGGGGAGATTTGCAACAAAGTTAGAAGCCATTACTGCGGCATTTACCATTTTGTTTGCTCGGGCATCACCTGTGTGAGTTGATTTTCCTGTAAAGATAAGTTCTGCGGCCCAGGCATTGAAACATTCGCTTTCTAATTCGCCAATATCGCTGCCATCAATCGTAAAGGCACATTTTGATTTTATAAGATTGAGTGGAACTCTATCCATACCGTGACCAGTTTCTTCATCTGGGGAAAACATAACTTCAACAGGGCCATGTTTAATTTGAGGATTATGAACAAGGAAATCAAGGGCTCCCATAATTGCGGCAATTCCAGCCTTGTCATCGGCACCTAAAAGTGTGTTTCCATCTGTGGTAACAATTGTATCTGAAGAATCTCCAATGTAATCCTGAGGATTTTTTGCAATCTGAGGTTTTACATTTTTACCGGTAACTTCATCAACAGTGTCTAAATGTGCCATAAAAAGGACTGGCTCTTTTTTTGTATTATCTGTATTGTCAGGCAGGTTTGCAGGTAAAAATCCGTAAACATAACAGTCTTTTGTCAGCTGGACATTTTCTAATCCAAGTTCTTCCAATTCTGCCTTCATGATTCTGGCAAAATCAAACTGCTGTGGGGTAGAGGGAAATATTCCTTTATCAGCTGCCTGGCTGTCACTTTCTGACCAGATTTGTACATATTTTACAAATCTTTCCAATAATTTATTTTTTTCTTCATTATTTGTACTTATGTAATTCATGCTCATAATATAATGTTTTTTTTACGTGTTTTCTATATTGTTGCTTAATTTTGCTTAATTCTACGCTTAAAATTTTTACTATATAAAATGAACTTTTGGGTCGATAATATAGATATGGAAGAAAACACAAATTTTTCAGAAAATTTAGAAGCAGCTCTCTCTAAGAAAAGACAATGGTTTGACACCGATGTTTTACCTGCAACGCTGGATGCCTATCGTCTGCTTTATGTTTGTGTAAAGACAATA
>JAILQA010000096.1 GCA_024699205.1 Treponema sp.
AAACAGCGTGCAGATTTTCGCGAAGTCTGTATGTCTCAGGGCGGTGCTGGATGTTTGGTCGCCCATTTTTTTGAAAATTAAGGAGTTTTGATATATGGCTTTGAGTATTAATGATTACCAGGAAAGAGCGCATGAGACAGCTGATTACCTGGGAATGGAAAACGGCGACTACCGTTATCCAGTAATGGGATTGAGTGAAGAAGCCGGAGAAGTTTCCGGGAAGTTTGCAAAGGCTGTAAGGGATTCAAACGGAATTATTGACGGTGAGAGACGGGAAGCAATTAAAAAAGAGCTTGGTGATGTTTGCTGGTTTGTTGCTGAAATTGCAACAATTCTTGATCTGAAGCTGGAAGACGTTATGCAGGGAAATCTTGATAAGCTTGCTTCCAGGAAGGCGCGGGGTGTTATTCACGGGAGCGGTGACAACAGATAATGACTACTAAAATCCACTACTTTTGAAAGTAGTAGACATAAAATCACAAGGAGACAAAAAAAAATGAAGAACAGTTTATGCGATTTAAACGATCATCTTTTTGAGTGCTTGGAAGGGCTAATGAATGAAAAGATGAGCGCAAAAGAACTTGACCGGGAAATCAAGAGAGCTCAGGCAGTGAATAATGTTGCTAAGACTATTATTCAGAATGGCAGAACTCAGATTGAGGCCATGAAGCTTAGAGAAGAAATTATCAAGAATGCCGGAAAAGGACAGCTGCCAGAAATGCTTTTACCGAAAAATACCAGCACTGGCAAAGTGCTGATTGAGGATGCAAATTATGGCAAGTAGCTTCTGGACCGAAGAACGGATTGAGTTTTTACGCGGTGTTTACCAGGGAAAAACGAATAGAGAACTTGCTGAAATATGCAGCAAAAAGTTTGACAGAAAGTTTACTCCTGCTGCTTTACAGACTGTTTTATTCAGAAACTTTGGTAACAGAAAAGCTAAAGTATGGACGGCTGATAAGCTTGATTACTTGCGTTCGATTGTTCCTGGAAAGCCTTTGGAAGAAATTACAAGGCTGTACAACGAGCATTTTGGCACGAACTACGAGGCAAGGACCATTAAATCTGCAATGACTAATCATCATATCAGGAGTGGTTATAAATATGACGGCCAGAAGGCTATTTTGTTTTCTCCAGAAGAAATTAAATGGCTGGAAGAAAACAGAAAAGGCTTTAATTTTGATGTTACGACTGAAAAAATGAATAAGCGCTTTGGCACTAATTATAAAGTGAGTCAGGTGCGCGGCTGGTGCCATGCTCATCATCTTCCTTGCGGTGTTGATATGAAGTTTAAAAAAGGAAATGTGAGCTTCAATAAAGGCCGTAAAGGTTGGTACGCTCCAGGATGTGAAAAAGGCTGGTTCAAAAAAGGACATAGACCTCATAACTGGTCGCCGGTAAATACTGAAGTAATTGTAGATGACGGTTACATAAAAGTTAAGGTGGCTGAGCCGAATGTCTGGGAGTTGAAACATAGAATTGTTTGGCAGAAAAAATACGGCAAGATTCCTGAGGACAGCTGCCTGATATTTTTGAACGGGGTTAAAACTGATTGCAGAATTGAAAACTTAATGCTTATTAAGCGGTCGATTCTGTCGGTTTTAAATCACGAAAAGCTAATATTTGATGATGCGGCGGCCACAAAGTGCGGTGTCACTATGGCAATGATAAAAAGCAGAATAAGGGAGTTACAGAAAAAAAATGAGCGGTAAGAATGATAAAAAAATCAGGAAGGAAGTGAAGAACGTTTATATCAAAGCTCAGGGGGTTTTGTACGATCAGATTAAGGCAATGAGCTTTGGGAAAAGATTGCGTTTTGCATTTATGATAATTTTCAAGAGGCTTAAATAGTCACTACTTTTGAAAGTAGTAAGGAGGTGAGCTTCTATGATGGTTTGGACTGATGTAAGCAGAGGAATTATTGAAGTTCCTTTTGACTTTGAAAAAGTGAATGTTGAATGTGAGGTTTTTAAGAAAAATGCTTGTCCGTTTGTAGGAAAGCCCAGCACAATCTGCGGCTGCGGTTTTGACGGTATGGCTAAAAAAGGCTGCATAAAGATTCACGAAAAAACTAAGAAGGTGGAAGAATGAAACCGTGGGAATTATACGAGGAAATAAAAAAGACTGAATACACTAAGAGCGGCGACAGTGTTGACTGGGCCGTGAAGGTTTATCCAGAAGAAAAGCTGATAAGACTTCTTTTTGAAGAAAGCACTGAAGATAGAGACTGGAGAAACAATTTTGATTTTCCAATTAAGCCATATAAGCAGCAGGATAATACTTTATGGTTTGCGCGGGGCTGGGGTAACGCTTATAAATCTTGTAATGATGAGATTATGGAAAAGCTGACAAAGACTTTTTATGAGCTTAAGGATCAGAATTATACTGTTGAAGTTTGCGGCTGGAGTTATGGCGGGGCTATGGCTTTGCTTGCGGCGGAGGATTTTTGTTACAGGACCGGATATTTGCCT
>JAILQA010000131.1 GCA_024699205.1 Treponema sp.
TATGCTTGGTGGTGCTGTAAATTACCTATTTGATTATCCTTATGGCTGTCTTGAACAACAGTCTTCTAGAGTTCTGCCATTAGTTCTGTTTGAAGATTATATTGATGTCTTTGGTCTGGATTCAAAAGTAAAGGATATTAAGACCTGTGTAAAAAATTATACATCTTCTTGGGCAAAAGTTCAGCTTGAAGATGGTTCTTTCCCTTACTGGCCGGACGGAACTAGAGGTTCGCTTTATGTAAGTATTAGAATCGCTCATATTTGTGCAGCAGCAATTCAAAGGGGCTATTCTCGTGATGAACTTGAAATTAATCTTAGAACTCTTTCATCTTATATCGCAAAGGAAGTTACAAGCTATACTTATACTAATAATGATTACCTCAAAGCTTATGCCTGCTATGTTATGAAATTACTGGGTTATCACAATCTTGATAATGAACTCAACAATCTGTATAGAAAAATAGACAACCTTACCTTATCAGCTGCTGCTTATGTTTCTTTGGCCTATGCGGAAGACATGGGATTAAGTTCTTTAACAAAAGCAAGCGAAATAAACAAGATTATTCGCCCATACCTGCAGCCGGTTGAACGTTCTGTAACAATTCTGGACCCTAACCGCAAAGATGATTATTGGTTCTGGTATGAATCTCCTGCTGAACAAATGGCAATCATTTTGCAGGCTTTTGTAAAAGTTGATCCTAATGACCAGATGGTAGACCGCCTGCTCTTTACATTGATGAAAAATCAATCTATGGGTTACTGGAAAAATACTGCATCCACAGCAAAGGTTTTGGAAGCAATTTATACTTACATAAAAATGCGAAACCTTGATAACACCGACTTTACTGGAAGTGCAAAAATTGATGGAAAATCTCTTATGACAGAAGCTTTTACGGGTGTAGGAGCAAAACCAAAAACGCTGGTACTTCCTTTTGAAAATGAAATTATTTCTAGTCTGGAAAAGGATAAAACTATTCCAATCTCCTTTGAAAAGAATGGTCCTGGTCAACTTTATTATACAGCAGAAATGAAATATGCCCTTCCAGATGAAATGCAATGTGCCCGCGACGAAGGATTAAAGATTGTGTATACAATTTCAGACTATGAAACAGGCGAAGAAATCAAAACTTCTGGTTCTTATGATTCTCTGCTTACTTTAGAAAGTGGAAAATTGTATAAGGCCACAGTTCGTGTCGAATCAATACGAAACAGAACTTATGTTGCCCTTCGTTCACCAATTCCTTCTGGTGCAGAAATACTTGATTCTACTTTTGTAACAACAAGCTCTAAGGGCGAAACATCTGTTGAATCAGAAGGCTGGGGACACTGGTTAAGCAACAAAACTATCTATGATAACGAAATCCAGTTCTTCTGGGATAATTTCAATGTAGGATCTTCAACCGTAAGCTTTACCTTCAGAGCAACACGACGTGGTATTTATCCAACACCGCCAGTTCAGGCTGAATGTATGTATGAACCGGAAATCTTTGGTAGAAGCGACGGTTATTTGTTCCAGATAAAATAATGAAAAAAAATCTGCCGATTTTATACCTGATTCTGGGGTTTTTGGGAGTGTGGCTTTTATTACGCTACACCCCATATCCGGAATTAGATGCCTTACTCAATCAGCCCTACAGTTGCAGGGTTTATGATTGTAATGGAAATATAATACAAATTACTTCTCTTGATGACGGATTAAAACGTGAGTTTTTACCTTTGGAAGAAATATCGCCTCAGGTAAGAAGTGTTTTTATAAAAGCCGAAGATAAGCGTTTTTACTTTCATCACGGCGTAGATTACACGGCAGCAATTACAGCTTTTTTTCAGAATATGTCTTCAAAAAAAACAATTCGCGGTGCATCTACAATTCCTATGCAGCTGGCTAAAATATGCTCGCCTGTAGAAGTTCATTCTTTTTCACGAAAGCTTCAGGATGTTCTTAACGCCTATCGTATAGAAGCCCGTTTTTCTAAAAAAAAGATTCTGGAGCTCTATTTAAACTCACTTCCTTTTGGTATGAATGTCTGTGGTGTTAATTCCGCGGCGCGAACTTTCTTCGGCAAACCCGTAAACGACCTTTCCCCCGAACAGTTATGCTGCCTTGCAGTAATTCCGCGCCGTCCTTCCTCATATAATCCAATAAATCACCCGACCGAATGCGCAGAAATGGCCCGGGAAATTGCCGACGGTCTTTCCTTTGCCAACACACAAGCTGTAGAGACTGCAGCAAAAACAGCGCGTGCATTTGAATATCCATACAAGATGCCGCATTATATTTTGTATTTAAAGAAAACTGCCCCGCAATTATTTGAAAACTATGAGCTCCACCTTTCCGTGGATATGGATGTACAAATTCAGGCAGAAACCTTACTTTCACAGGCTCTCCTGCAGGCAAAAAACTCACGAATCAGTAACGGTGCTATTCTTTTAATCAATAACAAGGATGCTTCCGTTATTTCCTGGGTTGGCAGCGAAAACTGGTTTGATGATTCTGTAAGTGGACAAATTGACGGTGTTCTAGTAAAAAATCAGCCGGGAAGTTCCATGAAACCTTTTTTATACGCTCTTGCTTTTGATACGCCTGATGAAAAAGGAAATCCTCTTTATTATCCATCAAAAGTTATAGCCGATATCCCACAGGAGTTTGGAGGCGAAAATCTCTATATTCCGGCTAATTTTAATAACCGTTTCAACGGGCCAATAAGAACTCGTGTAGCCCTTGCATCCAGTTTGAACATTCCAGCAGTTACAATTTTAAATGAAATAGGTGTAGATAATTATCTGAACAAATTATATGAGTTAGGATTTGATTCCTTGAGACACGGTGGCAAAGAAGCTGATTTAGGGCTTGCACTTGGTGCCGGGGAAGTAACCTTGTATGAGCTTGTAAATGCATTCAGCATCTTCCCTCGCGATGGAAAAGATTTCAAGGGAAATCAGATTTATTCGCAGGATACCGCACGCTTAATCTGTTCTATTCTTTCCGATAAAAGTTCACGGGCTCTTGGCTTTGGTTATGCTCAGACTTTTGAAACAGATTATCCTTCAATCTTTAAAACTGGAACTTCTAATCAATATCAGAATATTACAGCTCTGGGAGCTACAAAAGATTTTACAATTGGGGTATGGATGGGAAACTTTGCAGGACAAACAGTTATTGGAAAAACAGGAAGTTCTCTTCCAGCCTGGGTGGCAAAAAATCTATTAGATTATGTAGAAATGGGTGTCGAAAAAAATATACAGAATTATTATAAAAGTCAGGTGTATGAAAAAAAAGACTTCGACAAACCTGAAAACTGGACACTTCAAAAAATCTGTTCTCTATCAGGCTTAAAAGCAGGTCCAGATTGTCCGGCTTCGGTGTATGAATACATAAAAAATGGGTGTGAACTGGAAAGCTGTGAATGGCACAAGAAGAATAGAGACGGCGATATAGAAATTATATTCCCGTCAGCGTTCCAGCAATGGATAAAAACAAATAACATCAATGCAGTTATAAATTATAATTCCAGTCCGCTGACTCTACTTTCTCCAAGGGATAATTCTATTTTTTATTACAGTAGCACATCTGCAACAAAACAGGCAATAAATGTTCAGGTCATTGGTGGCTCTGCAAATCAACTGTCTATTTTTTATGACAATAATCCTTCTTTTCAAGTTCAAAGACCTTTTGATTTTCATCTGCCTGTAGAACGCGGTAATCACACCTGCACTTGTATCTGCGGAAATGAAAAAATTACGTTTAATTTTCTTGTAAAATAAGTATAATAATTTCAACTGGAGTTATTATGAAAAAATCAACTTTTTTACCATGCCTTCGAGCAGGCTTTCTTTTTATAGGATTTTCACTTTTTACTGCACTTCTTTTTTCCTGTAAAACAACAGATGTTACAAGCCCTTTTACCGAAAATGAAGGACAAATCCAAAAAACAGAAATCCTTGAGACAAAAAACGGAAAAATTCGCGGTATATCTAATACAAAAACTTCCGTTGAATTATTTGCAGGTATCCCCTTTGCTGAACCGCCTGTAGGAAATCTTCGCTGGAAAGAACCTGTCGATGTTCAAAACTGGGATGGCGTTTTGGAAGCTGACCATTTTGCTCCAATGGCAATGCAAAGTAACTATCCAAAATTAGTAAGAAAATTATTTAATGCCTACATACATTCAAGCGGCGACCGAAGTGATTTTGGTCCTATGTCCGAAGACTGTCTTTATCTCAACATCTGGCGGCCAGCTGGTACCAATGAAAACTCAAAGCTTCCAGTTCTGGTTTACATTCATGGTGGAAGCCTGACAAGCGGTTCTTCCTGGTTTGAAAGTTATGACGGCGAAAGACTTGCACAAAAAGGAATTATTGTAATTACAATTGCTTATCGACTTGGAGTTTTTGGTTATTTTGCCCACGAAGATTTGATAAAAGAAAGTCCTAACAAAACCACTGGAAATTACGGTCTTTTGGATCAGATTAAAGCTTTGGAATGGATAAATCAAAATGTTGAAGCATTTGGCGGCGACCTTCAAAACATAACAATCGCAGGTGAATCAGCAGGTTCTTCTTCGGTAAATGCTTTGTGTGCTTCCCCTCTTTCAAAAGGTTTATTCCGACGGGCAATTGCAGAAAGTTCTTCACTGGTAGTTCAGGTTCCGTCTCACACCTTCCGTTCAAAAAAAGCTGCACTTTCTATGGGCAAAAAAATCATGGAGGAATTTAAAGCAACCTCGATTGAAGATTTACGTGCTATTCCGGCTGAAAAACTGGTAAAAACTTCTCACGCGAATAATGCGATGACAGTAGATTCCTATGCATTGCCTGAATATCCTTGGGAAATTTACAAGAAGGGATTGAATCATGAAGAAGCACTGCTGAATGGATTTAATCATAATGAAGGTCTGGCATTTACTTTTTTGACTAATATCAACAAGCGAAATTATAAAAAGATGCTCTACGAGTCGCCATATATTAGCGATGTGGAGGGATTGTGTAAGCTCGAAGAAATCAAAACAAATAAAGAGGCAAAACAATTTTATACAGATATTTTCTCTGTTGTTTGTTTTACCTATCCTCATTATTCCTGGACAAAAGTTCTTGCAGCTCAAGGAAAACCGGTTTATGAATATGTTTTCACAAAAGAAAATATCGGTTTGAGCACCATGCATTCCGGTGAAATGGCTTATGCTTACGGCAACCTGGATAAAAACAAAAAGAACATTTATAACGGTGAAGATTACAGACTTGAAGCCATAATGACCGAATATTGGGCAAACTTTGTAAAATACGGAAATCCAAACGGAGAAGGCTTACCTGAATGGACTGATTCTTCTCAACTGGGCCAACACTGCGGCGAATACCTTCTTGAACTTGGTACAGAAGTAAGAAGCGT
>JAILQA010000168.1 GCA_024699205.1 Treponema sp.
GAATAAAATGTGAGCCCGAAACATTCTGTCCGTCTAAAGAAATAACAGCATCCGGAATAATTGCTGCAGAATAAAGAATAGAAAATGCAGTATCTGTAGAAATTACATAATAATATTCCCGGTTTTGCAAAACCTGTTTGATAGTCTGATCAACTGTAGGGCCAGCGGCAAAAATTACGGCAGTTTTTTCTAAGATTCTGGATTCCAAATTTAAGTTTATGTTTTTAATAAACTTAAGATTTGACATTATATTGTGAGCCCAGATTTTTCCAAAGTGACATTGAACCGAAAAATCTGCAGAAACCAAAGCTAATGCATTTTTAATAATATTTTTAAGCTCATTTGTAATAGCTGTATTTTCATTGCACCAGCCGTTTTGTTCAATCACTTCTAAGTTTCCATAAAACGAAGGGACGTATAAAGAAAGTATTTTTTGCTCAAGCTGGTTTACTGTACAAAAACAAACTCTTTTATTGTTTTCTAATTCCTGAATAAGTTTTAACTGTTGTAAAAAATTAATATCCTGCTGCTCAACTTCTACTGCAAGAATAAAGGCTTTTGGATTTTTTTTGAGAAGCTTTTGAATAAGAATACCACCCGCTATTCCAAGAACAATAAAAAAGTCTGTATTCGCATTTATCTGTTCAAGCTTTCGTTCACAATCGCGCTCAGGATCATACCTGGATTCGACAGTTCGCCCGCTCAAAAAAACCGGAATATTCAAACCTGTTTTAGAAGAAATAATCTGTCCGTATATGCTTTTATTCTGCATATTCCTTCTTCCTTATTTTCAAGACAAGCTGTTCAATTTTTTTGTCAAGGCGAGTTTTTATGGCATCAATATTATTCTGGTCTAAAGAATTTTTCATGGAAATAAAATCTGCCGGGAAAAGCTGCTTCTGCCATTTTTCGGTTTTAAGATTATTTAATATATATTCACAAAGTGAATTGCAGTCCTGATTTTTTATATTCTGTTCAAGAAAAACGATTGGTGTGCATTCTGAAATTTTGTCCAGAAGATTTTCAAATTCTTTTACCTGAATATCTTTTATATTACCAAGCTCATTATGTTTATATTCATTGTTTATAATCCGTCTGATTATATTTCCAGGGTTTTCAAATTTGCAAAACCATTCTTCATATATTTTTAATGAAGAAGAATTAAAATTGGCAGAGGCTATGCGTCCGGTTTTTGATTTGATTTTATTATCAAAACAACTGTTATTAATTTCAAGCTCGTTAGGCTGTGCATGTGCAAAACCCTCTGCTGAACATAAATCAAGTCCGCAGAAAAATACATTTTTGGGCTTAAAAGAAAGGGCAAGGTAAAGAGCAGTGCCGCTTACTGTCGGGTTTCTGACTGCTTTAAGAGTTTTAATACCAGCCAATTTAAGAATACCTGTACTTATAAAAGAACTTTCATCTTCATATTCAAGCGGAATTATATTGTTAAAGGCAAGTAATTTTTTGGGCAACAAGGCTTCGGCAGGAGCTGCAACAGGAATGTTTTTATATGCTTTTAATTGTTTTAAATGGTGGCCGGCCCAATAACCACCGTCAGTTGTAATAACCAAATCGGGAATAATATCATTATTCAAAAGTATGCTTGTTGCAGAAGAAAGACAGAACAAAATAAAACGATCCCGGTAATTTTTTAAGATTTGAATAGAAGGAACAAGACTTGGACCAGAGGCACATATTACAATTGATTGTTCTTCTTTAATTTGTGGTAAAACCGGCTTTTGAATATTTGCCGCAAAATTATAGGAATTGATAAGCCACTTTTTTTCGAAAAACTGTCTTGTTACAAGAAGCGTTTTACATTCCTCTAAAATTTCTTTATAGGTTTGACAAACAAGAGGAACTTGAGTTTTAAAAACATTTTTTGCGGCAGGCCATACAAATATTGCAGAAGATAAAAGTTTTTCTTCTCCAAAAGCACTAAGAAGCTGCTGTTTAAAAAGGCTTTTATCTGTAAAAGAAATTATATAATCCCAGTTTCCTTCTGGGATTGTTGCAGAATCAAATAATCTTATTACAGCAGTTTTTGCCTGTGGAAATTTTTGAGTAATTAGATTGGAACAGTAATCAAGGCCAGGTTCAAGTAAAAAAATAATGTCCGGAGAAAAGGGCAGTGTAAAGGATTGTACAAAACGTTCTGCTTCTGTTTGAGGAGAATACTTAGAATGATAAAACAAGCCTTCTGCAGAAAAAGTTTGATTACCGTCTTTTGTATCAGAAAAAATTATTTCCAATTCCCTCGTTCCACCCGGATTTTAATGAATTTCTTCAAGTGTCATAAGAGGTGCATGTCCGCCAAAAAAGAATCTGCTGTCATTTTTTATATGGCCGGACAATAATTCTACAGGGATTTTTTCTTTTGAATACAAGCCCAGATTGTAAATGCCGTCGGAAATAAAAGTAAGAACATCGGGAGAAGGAAAGTTTTTAGTAAAAGTATAAAAAAGAGCATTTGAGAGGGCTGTAAATATTCTTTTATCAGAAATGTTTTTATATTCAGAAAGCACAAAGGATTCTATGCATTCTAAAAAGTTCAGTTTATATTCTGCGGATAAAGTTTGCTTTGAGTCTCCTCTTCTATTCAATTTGGAAATGCCTGCATGAAGTTTTACCTTTTTAATATCATTAGAAAAACCTGTAGAAACCTTGTCTTGTGGATAATTAAGTATTAAAAGAATTGAAGAAGCTTTTGTTTTATAAATACAAATTGATTTAATAATTACTTTTAATTCATCAGAAAAAAATTGATAAAAGGGTAGAAGCTCATTCTGTTTATTAAAAAATAAAATCTGATCTTCTGAATGTAAAACTCCTTCCCAGAAATCCACTGTAGAAAAGGACTGACAAATGGAAGCACCATCAAAACCAAAGGAGAATTCTGCTAAATAATTATTATCTTTTTTTGTAAATAATGCGCAATGAGAAAGTTTATATTTTTCGATAAATTCAAAAAAATCCAATCCGTCTTCATTCGAAACAATCAAAGATTTTTTCAATAATCCGACTGAATTGGATTTTTGTTGAACCGGTTCCTGCCTGACAACCGCTTGTTCCTTTTTTTCGGAAACAATCTGGCTGTCAGACAATTTCTTGAGTAATCCCATTAAGAAAGTCCCAATTCAGAGAAAAGTTTTTTATATGTTGTAAATTCTTCTGATTTAGCAAATTCAACAATTTTTTCTTCCGGCAGGTTTTCAAGCAGCTGATCCATGTAAAGCAAAACAGATTTTATATCCTTTTTAAGTTCTGCATTTTCATCTGTGCTTTCTTCTGCAGCTTCTTTATCTTCTGTTGTAAGATAGTCAATATTGCTGTCGGTAAGATCATTGTTGTCTTCTTCGTGAGAAACAAAATCGTTTTCAATGTTTACAGGCTCAGGAATAACAGGCATGTCCTGTGTAACTTCCTCATCTGAAACAAAGGTTTCGTCCTGGACAACATCTTCCTGAGGCTCTTCAACTTCAATATCTGCAAAGCCGGATTCTTCTGTAATTTCTGGTTCGGCTGCTGTTTCATCAAAGAGGTTATCTACAGTAGAGAATGCATCTGGTTCTTCTATAACAGGCTCTTCGGCTGGTACAGGAGCTTCTTCTACAAATGCTTCTTCATGTTCTTCTGTTGTATCCTGAACAGAATCCATAAAGTCAGAAGAAGAAGATTCTACAAGAATGTCATCATCCTTAGCAATTGTAATTTCATCCGGAAGATCATCTTCAAGACTTTCTTCATCAATTTCTATTTCATCAATATTTGGTTCAGAAAGATTTTCGTTTTCAAAGTCGAATGAAGGTTCATCGTCGTTTGCAGCAGGAGCTTCAAAGTTGTTGATTATGTTTTCTTCATCCGGAGAAGTTTCAACTACAGGATCTTCCATAACAAAATTTTCTGTAACACTTTCTTCTGCGGCAGATTCATCGGTAAAGGTTTCTTCTACAACCGGTTCAGATTCAACAGTTTCTTCTACAAAGGTTTCTTCTACGGCCGGTTCCTGTTCTACAAAGTCTTCTGTAACAGCTTCTTCAGAATTGTCTACGGCAGCTTCTTCTTCTGTATTAAAGTCTGCAGTATTCAAAATGTTAGAAAGCTCATCGGTAGAAAGTGCAATTGTATCGTCTCCGTCATCACCGGAGAAGAAGCCTGTGTCCTCTTTTGAACTGTCAGGTATTACTTCTTCATCTTCTACAGCTATTTCCTCAGAAATAAAACCGCTGGCTCCTGAAGAGGCAGGGTTGGCTTTAATTTCTTCGAGATTAGATTTAAGTGTATTAATTTCTTCTTTGAGACTTGAAAGATCTGCTACAATCTGCTGGAGCAGGCCTGAATCTGAGTTAGAAACTTCCACAGCAGATACCTCTTCAATTTCTTCTATAGGTGCAGAAGACTTAATTTCATTTACAACAGGAGCAGCACTTGCATGGTCGTTTTCTACAGAAAGATCGTAGTCAACAACTGTTTCTTTGTTCTTTGCGCTTTCTACATCCTGAGTAACCGGAGTTTCTTCTGCGTTTGCATCAATACCAAAGTCAGAAAGAGCTACTTCTTCGGCTTCTATATCATTAGAACCGGTTGCAGTCTGTTCTTCTGTATCAGAAACTTCTTCAGTGGCAAAGGTAGAATTATCAATTTCATCGTCATCATCGAATGCCGAATCATCTGAAGAATCATTGGCTGCGTAATTTTCTTCGGTTTCTACTGTATCTGCAGAAGCATCAAAGCTAATGTCCATATCAAGAGGTTTTTCGTCAGAAATTGCTTCTTCTTTTTTCGGTGCTTCTTCGGTTACACCAAATTCACTCATATCTACAAAGTCATCCAAAGAAACTTCTTCGGAATCTCCTGAAGGTACCGCATCTGCAGCAAAGCCGTTGTTTCCGGAAGCAACAGATTCATCAGAAAAGCCCTGGTCCATAAAGTCATCCAGAGATATTTCCTGTTCACTGTCTGAATCTTCTGAATCAAGACCAAATTCATCTGCAGAAACTTCTTCGGAAATCTCGTCTGAAGTGGTTTCTTCAGTTTCAGGAATTGTTTCTTCTGCAGCAGGGGCAGTGGCTTCTTCTTCAGTTACCTTATCAAAATCAAAGTCGTCGAGCGAAACGTCTTCTTGATCTTCGGTATCGCCAGGTTCCTCAATAGAAACCTCCGGAATCGAAAGCTCATCATTCTGTGCATCTGTGATTTCTGTATCAAAGTCTGAGAGGTCTGCATCGCTTACAGAATTTTCTTCAAATGAATCTCCGCTTTCCTCGGCAATTTCTATACCGTCACCACTTGTTATATTCATCAGTTCATCATCTGTAAGGGTTGTATCATCTGCCGAAGGATCAAGATTGATTGTATCATCATCCTTGAACATATCTTCAAAGCTAGAGTCGTCTAAATCTCCGGTTTCTTCAAAATCGGGCAAATCAAGTGAATCTGCAAAATTTAAATCGTCGTCCGCAGCTCCTTCCTGATTTGTGTTTTTAACCCAAACTCCATAGCTATCGAGTTCGTTTGTGTTGTCTGTAGAATCGCTCATTTAATTCCTCTCAATAATAAAGTATTCTATTTATTATTATCGGTATTATTATATAATAAAAATAGAACTTTTCAAACTTTATTTTTTTATTATAACACACATTTTTAATTCAGAAAACATAAATAATCATCCGATAATAAATATATTATGAAACGTGCTAAGTATTTAACAGTTTTATTTGCTGGTACATTAGTTTATATTTTAACCTCTCTTACTTTCGGTCAGAACAGCTTTAAGTGTTATTCTCAGATGGAAGAGCAGAAGCGTATTGTAAGTAAGCAGAAAGCAGAAATTCAAAGTATTAATACGGAACTCATGCTTGAACTTACCGCATTAAAGAATGATAAAGCAGTAATTGCAGCTTATGCACGTAAAATGGACTATGTTACAGATGATGAAAAGCTTGTAAAAATAACAGGCCTAAAACCATACCAGAATCAACTTTATGATACGGGAACCGTAATACGTCATACAGAACCGGAATATGTTTCTGAAAAGCTTTGTAAAGCCTGTGGAATTGCAGCAGCCATGCTTGTTTTACTTGTACTTCTTATTGTTGACATTAAAAAAGGTGAAATCAGCTTTTCAAAAGAGAAAAATATTCCAGTTACAGGAATACCGGTATATAATCTTCCGCAAATCTAATTAAGATTTTCTTTTCCAGATTACATCAAGAGTTCCGGGTTCTGCAGAAGAACCTGCCGGAATAAGTGTTGATTTTATTCCCGAAAGGGTATTGTCGTCATTTGCCTGTAGTATCCATTTAATAGGTTTTGCATTTACCGCTTCTTTTAAGGCCAGCTCTCTGGAAATTTCTGTAAAAAACGAAGCATTTGCTTTGCCGCTTTGAGTTATGATTATGTTTTGAGCAGCACCCGAATTTTGAATTTCTACGGTTATGTTCATGGAAGCTCCGTTTTTAAAAATTACAAAGCCTCGTCCGCCCCTCATAATGACAATTTTATCTATTGAATCTTCGCCACTCCAGGTGCCCGATAAAAATTCTGTAGATTGAACCTTAGCCGTTGCTTTTGGTTCTGTTTGTGCTGCAGAAGAGCTTTGCACAGAGCCGCCACCGGAAAGCAGGGTAGTAATTGTGTTTTGAAGATTAGTCTTTGGTTCCATAAGGATTTTGTAAAAGGAATCATACTCTTTTGCTTCGGAAAAAACTGCCTTTCTTGAATTATCATAAAGACTTATTGTGGAAATCCATTTACCGGTATTTTCTACTTTAGATATTACGGCATAAAGCGAAAGCTTTGAATCGCTGAAACTTTCTGCAGAAGGAATTGCCTGCATTTTTACATCTGTGCGTTTGTCCTGTACTGTATAGGAATTAATTTCGCAAAGCTGGGTGTAATACAGATCACTGGTCATTCTGGACATATTGTCATCTACATCATCTGCAACAATTCCGTAGTAATCAATTGAATATTTTGCCTGTGCAAAAACAGCCGGACATAAAAGAAATAAGGTAAATACAAGGAGCGGGCCTTTTAGCGAGAAAGCTGAATTCAGTCTTTTGCTTATCTTGTATATATTCAAATTATCCCCTTAGCTTTGAAGAAAACTCCCTTTGCAGCTCACGGTTTATATCCCTGTTCTTAATGGTTTCCCGTTTGTCGTACTGTTTCTTTCCTTTACAAATACCAAGTGTTACTTTAACACGTCCATCCTTAAGATAAACATCTAAAGGTATCAAAGTGTAACCTTTTTCGTCAACTTTTCTTGTAATTCTTTTAATTTCTTCTTTATGAAGTAAAAGCTTTTTTGGTCTGTCCGGGTTATGATTAAAGATAGAAGAAAAGGAATATTCAGAGATACGGAAATTTTTAAGAAAGACTTCTCCATTTTTAATTTCTGCAAAACCATCCGGATACGAAATGCTGCCGTTTTTTACGGATTTAACTTCTGTGCCTTCCAGAACAATTCCGCATTCATACGAGTCTTCAATAAAATAGTCAAAGCGTGCCTTTCTGTTTTCTGAAATCACTTTTTTTCTTTCAGACATATCAAATAATTATAAACCATCAAAAAAAGCTTTTCAAGTTACTTTTTGCTCAATAATATTATTTGAAATAATCTATTTTTTGTGCTATTTTATTATTATGAACAGGCAATTGTATGAATATTCTTATGAATTTAAAAAGTGTGCGTCGTTTCCGCTGCTTTTTAAATTCATAAGAATATTC
>JAILQA010000206.1 GCA_024699205.1 Treponema sp.
AACATTTAATTTTCAGAACGCACTAAAATATACAATCAAATAGTGGAGACCAGTAATATGATAAAGAACAAAAATATGAATAAAATAAAAAATCGCAAAATAATAAAGCCGGCAAAAGTAATCTCAGGACTGATTATGACAGGATTAATTCTTTCTCTTATTTCAGCCTGTTCAGATATTCCCTCTTATCCCTTTAAGTCAAACTCAAAAGCAGGAGCAATAAGCTGTACAATTGACGACAACACAGTAATTGTTAATCCTGTAGATGCAGAGTTGCCTTCTGATTTTATGAGGGGCTTTGATGCTTCCGCAGATACAGAAAGTGGCGTTTCCTATAAAAATATTGCCGGAAATGATTGTGAGCTATATGAAACCTTAAAATCCTTTGGTATAAACTGGATTAGACTTAGAGTTTGGAACAATCCTAATTCAACAAAAAATCCATCAGTGCCGGGAAAATCCAATAAAGAAGTACTTGTCGGCCAAGCGGTGCGTGCTAAAAAGGCCGGATTAAAAGTTTTGGTGGATTTTCATTACAGCGATTATTGGGCAGACCCTGGAAAACAAGTGATTCCCGAAGACTGGCTGGATTGCTCAACTTCTGATCAGCTTGCTGCAAAACTTTCTGATTATACAAAAGAGGTTCTTAATGCATTAAAGGAAGCTGGAGTCGAACCAAATATGATTCAAATTGGAAACGAAATCAGCAGCGGAATGTTAAAGCATAAAGCTCTAGATTCCAGCGAAAATGCAACAAATGCAGAGGATGCTGTTCGCGGAGATTTTTGTAGTGCAAATTATTTTAAGTATCTGGTAGCTGGAATTTCTGCTGCCCGCGAGACTTGTCCTTCTGCAAAAATAATGCTGCAGTTTACAGATATCAGCAGAAATAATCCTTTAAATTATCTTTCAAATTTTAAAACTGCTTTTGACTCTGCTGGTGTTGATTATGATGTAATTGGATTGTCCTGGTATAGCGAATGGTCAAGCCATGGAACACTTGCCGAATTGGGAGAAAAGATTGCCGCCTTAAAAAACAAGTTCGCAAAGGATGTTTGCGTAGTTGAAACAAATGTTCACTGGAAATATGAAGAAGGCAGTGCTATTCTTTCAGAGCAACACAAAAAGAATCTGGTAGGGGCAGATGGAAAAGTTTATCCAGGCATTCTTACCGATGATAAAGGAAACATAATTGCAAGCGTGCAGAATCAGGCTAACATTATTCGGGCAATAATCGAAGTTACAGCACAAAATGGCGGTTGCGGCGTTTTTGAATGGGGTGGAGAATACCTTGGAGCCTGGAATTCCATGTTTGCAGGAAGTGGAAAGCCTCTTGCAAGCTTAGCTGTTTATGGAGTTCAGTAAATAAAATCAAGAAAAAAAACCCGAAATTTAGAAAATTTGTTTGACAGCTATTAATTTCGGGTATAATATTAAAATGTAATCAACACGTGTAAATTACAAAAGTTGATTACATTTATTTTAGGAGTGAATCAACACGTGTAAACTGCACTTAAAATAGAAATTCTGCGTTGTTGGTTGGAAATTAAAAACGTTGTTTCTAAGAGGAGGAAAAAATGAAAAGCGTTAAAAAAATTAAATGGGGTCTTCTCGCATTTGCTCTTGCATGTGGAGTTGTATTTACAGGTTGTCCAAAAGCCACTGATGACACGCCAGAATCACCGGTTATAGAACCTAAAGGAAATGAAGAGAACGATGATGAGGATGATGACGCAAAAGCTATTGCAGCAGGTGAAGAAATTACAATAAATGTTGGCGAGACAGTAAAAGTAAAAGCCGCAGGAAAAAGTGCAGCAGAATTTACACAGGAAGGTCTTACAATCACACATAAGGGAAACGGTATTTTTGAAATTAACGCAGCCGCTGACATGGATGATGCAACTGTAAGTGTAAACTTTAACGATGGCACAGATACCGACGATGGAATAGATGTTACAGTTTATGTTTATAATCCTTACTATACTTTGAATATTACTCTTGATGATGCCA
>JAILQA010000211.1 GCA_024699205.1 Treponema sp.
TGTTGCGGCGCGCTTTAAGCCAAACTTTAGTTGTAACATTCCTTTACCGCCTTTTTGATGTGAGACGGCGAGAGTCCCGCCATCTCAAGAACTTCTTCACGCGAACCATGGCTAAAGAACTTATCTTCAAATCCAAGGACACGTGTATTTTTCATTCCATTTTCAGCAAGAAGGCCTGCAAGATACTCTCCTATTCCACCGATTTTCACACCGTCTTCAACAAAAACAACACCATCATAATGGCTGGCAAGCTCAATAAAATAAGTTTCATCAAGAGGTTTAATAAAACGAAGCAGGTATACATCAGCATAACCGCCATCTAGTAAAACAGAGCGAACAGCTTTCTGAACCTCAGAATACATTCCGCCGGTTGCTACAATCAGAATCTTATTTTTCTTTGCCTCAAGTTCGGCTTCGGAGATATTTTCAATTACAAATTCTGTACAAGGAATAAAGATTCCCCGTCCTAGTTCTACAGGATTATTCATCTGAGGAACTTCTGTAGGACAGGTAAGTTTTGGATAGCGGATTACGACAGAGGTGCCTTTTTCAACAGCCCATTCAAAACAAAGTTTAAGATCTACGGCACTGCAGACTGTCATAATCTCTAATTCAGGAATTGGGCGGAAAAGCGCGATATCATAAATTCCCTGATGAGTTACACCATCTGCCGGAACGGCCCCTGCTCTATCCAGCATAAAAATTGAATGAGCTTTCTGAAGAGCAATATCATGCACCATCTGATCTACTGCACGCTGGATGAAAGTTGAATAAATGCAGACAACAGGAACCTTACCGCCTTTTGCAAGCCCTCCGGCAAAGGTAACCGCATGCTCTTCTGCAATTCCAACATCAAAAAATCTATCCGGGAATCTGTGTGAAAAAGCTGAAAGGCCAGTTCCTTTTGCCATAGCGGCTGTAATTGCAACTATATCTTTATTTTTTTCACCCTGTTCGCATATTAAATTGCTGAAGGATTCTGTAAAACTCTGAGTATCAAACTTTTCTACTGTACCATCACTAATTTGGAAAGGACCAATTCCATGGAAAAGTTCCGGATTATTTTCTGCAGGACTGTAGCCCTTACCTTTTTTGGTAACAACATGAACAACAACCGGACGAGGAAGTCTGCTTACACGGCGCAATTCCCTTTCAAGTGCTGCTTCATTATGACCATCAAGAGGTCCTACATATTCAAATCCAAAATCAACAAAAAGATTATTTGTAAGAAGAAGACCTTTTATAGAACGCTTGAATCTGAAATTGAGTTTTTCGAGAGGACGTCCGAGATACGGAATCTTATCAATTGCTTTATCAATCCGGTAACGTAAAGTCTGGTATCCGGCTGTCATTGTAAGACGGCTGAGGTATCGGGATAAAGAACCTGTATTATGGTCGATAGACATCTGATTATCATTTAAGATAACAATCAGATTTTTACAAAGCTGTCCTGCATGAGAAAGCCCTTCAAAAGCCATTCCACCTGTAAGAGCACCATCACCAATAACGGCAATAACTTTTCCCTTATCGCCATTGAGTTCGCGGGCAGTAAGAAGTCCAAGAGCAGAAGAAATTGATGTTGAAGAATGGCCGTTTATAAAATAATCGTGAACACTTTCGTTTTTGTTTGTAAAACCAGAAAGTCCACCTGCCTTACGTATTGTAGGAAACTCTTCATATCGTCCGGTAAGTAGTTTATGAGTATAACACTGATGGCTTACATCCCAGACAATTGCATCTTCCGGACTATTAAAAACGCGATGCAATGCAATTGTAAGTTCAACAACACCAAGATTACTTGCAAGGTGTCCGCCGTTTTTTCCAACAACATTGATTATAGTAGTACGGATTTCAGAAGCCAGCTGCTTGAGTTCTTTTTGAGAAAGTTTTTTTACATCCTGTGGCGAATGAATCTTTGAAAGTAAAATTTTTTCAACCTCTTAAAGGTGGTTTCAACAAGCACAACCACCGCGGTACTCTTAAAAAAAAAGACCGCGTATAACGCGGTCTTTCAACACATAGTCTCGACCTAAAAACTACTTGCTCTTATGTCGATTACGTCTAAGCATCTTCTTTCGCTTATGTGTCGCCATCTTCTGGCGCTTTCTTTTCTTTCCACAAGG
>JAILQA010000276.1 GCA_024699205.1 Treponema sp.
TCACACTTATATATTAAACACTTTTCTTATGAAAACGTTCCAAAAAATCTTTTCTATACTGCTCAAATCTATTTTCTTCAATTGCCACTCTGATTTCTTTGAGCATATTGTTCAAAAAGTAAAGATTATGATAGCTTGCAAGCATAGAACTTAAGATTTCCTGCTCTTTAAAAAGATGACGTAGATAACTTCGGGTGTAAGTACGGCAAACTTTACAATTACATTCCTTATCTATTGGCTCATAAGAATGAATCCATCTTTCCTGTTTTATTGAAAGCATTCCATCATGAGTAAAACATGAACCGTTTCTGGCATTACGGGTTGGAAGAACACAGTCAAACATATCAATTCCGGCCTGAACTGCATCCAGAATATATTCCGGGGTTCCAATGCCCATTACGTATTTAGGTTTATCTTCAGGAAGATACTGAACAGTATAATTCATAAATCTGGTAAACTCTTCCGCAGTTTCGCCTACACTCAAACCGCCGATTGCAATCCCCGGGAAATCGAGGGAAGAAACAAATTCCGCACTCTGCTTACGTAAATCTTCGAAAAAGTTTCCCTGAACAATTGGAAACAGAAGCCCCTTATAACCCTTTTCTTTCTGGATTTCCCATTCTTTTTTTGCACGCAGGGTCCAATCCGAAGTAACTTTTAAGGCTTTTTCTGCGGCTTTGCGACCTTCATCAGCGCCAGTGCAAACATCTAATTGCATTTGAATATCAGAATTAAACTTTGTCTGTGTCTGGACGACATTTTCAGGCGTAAAAAAGTGATAACTTCCGTCAATATTGCTCTGAAAACGCACACCTTCATCTGTAATTTTGCGCAATTGTGAAAGTGAAAAAACCTGGAAACCGCCCGAATCTGTCAAAAAGTTACGATTCCATTTTGAAAAGCCATGTAATCCGCCGGCTTCTTCAATTAAGTCTGCCCCCGGACGCAAATAAAGATGATAGGTATTTGCAAGAATGATTTCGAAACCAATTTCTTCCAGCCAGTCTTTTGTCATAGCTTTTACAGTTGCGTTAGTTCCTACTGGCATAAAAACAGGGGTTTGAACGTCCCCATGAGGCAGATGAAGAAGGCCTGTTCTGGACTTTCCATCAGTAGATTTATGCTTTATGTCAAAATATTTCAAAACTTCGCTCATTTTATACTCCAAAATTATCTATATGCTTAAATTAGGTTCTGCTGAACTAAGTTCTACTGAACTAAGTTCTACTGAACTAAGTTCTACTGAACTTGAACAAAAGTATGGCAAAAAAAGTAAAGACAATATCAGGCATCCAGGCTCCCATAAAGGGAGTTACAACCTGGGTTTTTGCAAGAACCATTGTCACCATCTGGAAAACGTAAAATAAAACAACCGCAACAATTGAAAGCGACAAGCTTATAAGAAGAACATTTTTTCGGGTTTTACCTGTAAGTCCAACAGCAAGAAAAGCCGTAAGAAACAAAATAAAAGGAAAAGAAAACTTCTTGTAGTAAACCGAAAGTGGCTCATAAAAAGGAAGTCCGGCTTTTTTCAAATGTTCAATGTATACTTTTGCATCTTTTGTATTAACGCTTTCAACATTTACAGTAGTTTTTCTAAATATTTCGTAAGATTCTGTCAGCTGGTCCGTATATTTTTTTAATACATTGGTCAATTCCAGAGAATCGCCTTTAACTTCATATTGAATAGGATTCTGCAAATCCCAGACGGCAGAAGCTTCATCCCAGACTGCAATGGGAGCATAAAGAATTGCCTTTAAGCTTTTATCATCATCCCTGAATACAAAATATACAGTTTCCAGGCGTTTTGTTGAATCCCGGTATTTTTTTGCCTTATAAATGATTTTTGAATTATCAGAAATTACAACGATATTATCATTATTTGCATTTTCAATTTCGCCCAGCAGAGTCTTTTGCAAAAGTTCTTTTTTTCCGAGAGTTTGAACTACAAGACGGTCTTCCAGAAAAAACATTCCAAAAGAACAAAGTGCGCCAAAAGCAAGGATTGGTAAAACAAACTTAAATAGAGATACGCCCGAAGCAAATAAGGCTGTTATTTCATTTTTTGCATATAAATCACTTAAAATATAGGTTACCGAAAAAAGATAGGCAATTGGTGCACCATACCAGATTGTTTTAGGTACATAATAATACATGATTTTAAATACATCTTTGGCAGGTGCATTCTGTTCAAGATAGCGCGAAATATTCATGAACAAATCAACAAGGTTTAATATGATTGCAATAAAAACGAGAGCGCCAAAGAAAAAAGGAATTAT
>JAILQA010000288.1 GCA_024699205.1 Treponema sp.
TAGTGAAGAATGCGCTGAGAAAAACCAGATGAAACTATAAATAAAAATATTGAAACAAAAACGGAGATCTTTTTATTCATAAAAAAATTATAATAGATTTTAAAAATAAAGTCTTCTCCTTGATTTATTTTTATAGTTTCTGCATTAAGGTATCAATTTCTTTTGCACTTTCACGGTCTTCTGTAATTGCCCAGACGAATTGTTGAACCGCAGCAGTCATTTCCTGTATCGCTGTCGTCAATAATTATTACATTTTTACCAAAAACTTTTATTCCGTTCCGTTCATTCAGCATCAGGGCAATCTTTCCATTAGTGTATAACAAACGTCTATAATTGGAACCCCATTATACATAAATTCAGTTATTTGACAATGGAAAGATTCGTTCAGTCTGGGATTTTGAGGAACAGGAATTGTATTTTTCTATTATTGATGTAATTGGTATTTTGACAGAGAGTATTGATTAAAACGCTTATTGGCATAAAGCAGGGGACAGAGTATGCTATTCTTACGAATTTGATGTATAAAACCTAGGCAGATATATCAACAAAGAGGAATATAAAGAGTTCAATGTTCTGAAGAAAGAGAATTTACGTGACAATATGTCCAATATGGAATTAATTTTAAATATGCTTGCAGTTTCTGGAGCAAAAGTTGTCTTAGATACCCGAAAATCTCTAGAAAGACGTGGTGGAATGGCTATTACTCCTAAAAATGCAAAAGAGATAGGAACAAAACAGCTACCTTTTGATGAAAAAAGGGTAGATTTTTAGTATAAAAAAGCAGGATTACCATAATGTGATGTATAAAAGTATAGATAGTGATACACATTTTTTACCTATTGCCCGAAAATCCGATTTCTGATATAGTACTGTCTCAGTATGAAAACTGAGTGTAGTGTTGACATTATGATTCTCATGGTTAATAAAAGTGTTCATACTATTTTTATTTTGTGATTTCAATGGCGAGTTTCTTTTTTAGGGACTCGCTTTTTTTTACCCGCTTGGTTTTATAGGAGTTGATATAGATGAAAAGAGAAGACATCAAGAAGGTTTTGATTATTGGTTCGGGGCCGATTGTGATTGGTCAGGCGTGCGAGTTTGATTATTCGGGAACTCAGGCTTGTAAGGCGCTGCGAGAGTTGGGTTATAAGATTGTGCTTGTAAACTCGAATCCGGCAACTATTATGACTGACCCAGTTATGGCAGATGCTACTTATATTGAGCCGCTGAACGTTGAGCGTTTGAGTCAGATTATTGAAAAGGAGCGTCCTGATGCTTTGCTGCCAAATCTTGGAGGTCAGACTGGTTTGAATATGGCCATGGAGCTGAACAAAACTGGTGTTTTGGATAAATATGGTGTTCAGGTTATTGGTGTAAATCTTGATGCTATTGAGCGTGGTGAAGACCGTGAGATTTTTAAGGAGACAATGAAGGGACTTGGTATTGATACTCCTCGCTCAGATATTTGTCACACTGTAGAAGGTGCAGAAAAGATTGCTGAAGAGCTTGGTTACCCACTTGTTGTTCGACCGGCTTACACTATGGGTGGTGCTGGCGGCGGTTTCTGTTACAATGTTGAAGAGCTGCGCACTATTGTTGCTAATGGTTTGGATTTGTCTTTGACTCACCAGTGTTTGATTGAAGAGTCTATTCTTGGTTGGGAAGAACTTGAATACGAGGTTGTTCGCGACTCTAAAAATCAGATGGTTGCAATCTGTTCTATAGAAAATATTGATGCGGTTGGTGTTCACACTGGCGACTCTTTCTGTGCCGCTCCTTTTATGACTATTGATAAGGATTTGGACAAGCGCCTTAAGGAAATGGCCTTTAAGATTGTTGAAAAAATTGGTGTAATTGGCGGTACTAACGTTCAGTTTGCTCATAATCCAAAAACTGGCCGTGTTGTTATTATTGAAATTAACCCTAGAACTTCACGCTCATCGGCTTTGGCTTCTAAGGCTACAGGCTTCCCAATCGCGCTGATTTCTGCAAAATTGGCAAGCGGTTTGACCTTGGACGAGATTCCTTACTGGCGTGACGGCACTCTTGATAAATATACTTTGGGTGGCGCTCCTGATGGCGATTACGTTGTTCTTAAGTTTGCTCGTTGGGCTTTTGAAAAGTTCCGCGGTGCTAAGGATGAGTTGGGAACTTCCATGAAGGCTGTTGGCGAGGTTATGGCTATTGGTAAAACCTTCAAAGAAACTTTCCAGAAGGCTATTCGTGGTCTTGAAAATGGCCGTAGCGGTCTTGGTTTTGCTAAGGACTTTAATAAGAAGTCTGCTGAAGAATTGTGCGAAATGCTCAAGATTCAGAGTAGCGAGCGTTACTTCCAGCTTTACGAAGCAATCCGTAAGGGTGTTCCTCTGGCAAAATTGTCAGAAATCACTTATGTAAAAGAGTTCTTCCTGCAGCAGATGAAAGAGCTGGTTGATTTGGAAGAGGAAATGCTCAAGAATCCTGGCCGTGTTCCTGCTGATGATTTACTGATTCGT
>JAILQA010000373.1 GCA_024699205.1 Treponema sp.
CAAAATTGTAGTGATGATGATGCCCGGTGTTGGACTAAAGTGTAAAAGACCGCCACCCAGAATCATTTTGGCAATTGAGTTTGTAATTGCAATATTAAAGGAATTGAAAATAGCCATGCAGATAAAGGCAAAAATAATTCCAGCCAGAGATGAAAGACTTGTCAAAATCACAGCTTCTGAATAAAAGAGCTTTTTAACAAACTTCTTTTCTGCGCCAATTGCCCGCATGGTTCCAATTTCGCTAGTTCGTTCAATTACAGAAACAACCATTGTGTTCATAATGATGATGAATACAACTACGGCAAGAATTATAATCAGAAGATTGAAAATAAAGCCAATTCCGTCAACTGTTCCCGAATAAGAAAAGGCTGCTTTTTTCCAGTCCATTGCCACTGCGTTCAAGCCTTCTTCCTTAAAGCGCTTGTTCAACTCTGCGACAACTTTTTTATCTGCACGAGGATTTTCAAGCTTAGCGAGAACAAACTGCCAGGAACCATCATCTGTCTGATTCAGCTGGTCGCGTAAAGTTGTATCACCAAGAATACTGTCAAAATCATTTGAGGTTGCAAGGATGGAGGTATCGTCTTCAATGTCACCAAAGAAATCGTCGTCGCCAAAAAGGTCATCCTCAGACATATCGGAAATTGAAAGGTCTACGCTGTCTGGCAGCTCCTGTGTAAAGGAAGAAGCATAAGTGAGCTCTGCAAAAGAACGTGCAAGGCCCGGTTCGCAGTAAACTGTCTGGAACATTGCAGAATATTCATTTGCCGGCTTAAAGATTCCGACAACTTTTCCTTCGCGAATAACTCCCCCCATACTGGCAAGAAGAACATCATCACCAAGGTTGAGAGGTTTATCCCAGCTTTTTTGGAAGCCTTCAATTACTCGTGTATCTACAATAATTTCATTGCTGCCAGGTGCCGGATATCGGCCCTCTATCATCTTCAAATCTGGGAAAAGCTCCCAAAAAGAGCCTTCTTCACCAGCAAAAAGCATGGAAATTGGCAAATCCATAATTCCAAGATCTTTATCATCATCTGCAAGAACAGAAAAATCAATTTCGGCATCTTTAGAAAGAATTACCTGAGCTGAAATCAACTTTGACTGCTTTTTAATTCCTTCGGTTTCTGCAAGAATCTCTTCTATACGCTCAAGGTCGTTAAGAGCTGGAATCTGTGGGATTTCTCCACCAATATTTGTAGAATTAACGCCAAAAACATCAATAATGGTACCCTTTTCCGGAACAACCGAAATTGCAAGGTCACCGGTTATATTTGCCCTGAAATCTTTTTCAAGCCCGCGGTTTACGGATTCAAGGAAGGAGTTACCCATAACAACAATTGCTACGCCAAAAAGAATGAACATTGCAATGATGAGGGTTTTGGATTTATGCTCCTTTAGGTTCCGCAAGGCAAGTTTAATTATATCTTTCATTTTGCTGCACCCCTAAATCTTATAAACGTCTGAACCTTCTTTGTGCTCATCATTGGTAATCTGACCATCCAGAAGATGAACAACGTGGTCGCACATTTCTACAATTCGAGAATCGTGGGTTGAGAAAATAAAGGTTGTCTGCAAATCAGGATCCTTGTTCAACGATTTCATAAGACTCAAAATCTGCTCGGAGTTTTTAGAGTCAAGGTTTGCTGTAGGCTCATCGGCAAGAATTACAGGAGCTTTTGTAACAAGAGCACGGGCAATTGCTACACGCTGACGCTGACCACCGGAAAGCTCGTTTGCCTTGTGATTTTTCCAATCGGTAAGACCAACTTTTTCCATAAGGAAAGCAATCCATTCTTCCTTTTGAGCCTTTGTAAAATCATCTACAGGACTGCGCGAATCAGGATTTTTAGAAGCAAGAATCAACGGGAATTCAATATTTTCATAAACATTCAAAACCGGAATAAGGTTGAAGGTCTGGAAAATAAAGCCCAAATGTGAACGACGAAGAGCTGTTATTCTTTTGTCCAGCTTTGGTGGAATTGAAGTGCGGACCTTCTTTTTTTTGTCCTCGTTTACACTTGAACTCCAGCGGGTATTTGTTGTTTCTGCATCTGCAAGATTTACACCCTCGTAAACATCTGTACCACCAATAATGATTGAACCGCTCGTTGGAACATCAATCAAACCAATCATATTCAAAATTGTAGATTTACCAGAACCTGATGGACCGGAAATTGCGGCGAACTCTCCCTTTTCAATATCAAAAGAAACTCCTTTTACCGCTTCAACTTTTTGTTTTCCCATAGGGTAAGCTTTGTGTACATCTCTCAAAGTAACAACAGACAAAATATAACCTCCTGATAAAATCCTTTTTCCGAGTTTATTAGTTTTTGATAAATTAAAGATAACAAAAATATATAATAATGGAAAGAAAAAAAAGACTTATAAGAATATAACAGTTACATAGCAGCAAAATTGCACGTTTTCTGCAAAAAAAATGCACAAATTGCTGATTTGAAGTAACTTTTCTTTTTCTGTATAATATATTATATGGAAGAAATCGCCGAAATCAAAACTTACGCAAAAAAAGAAGCCGTACCAATCATAAAGGACGAAACCCAGCAGTTCATTTGCGACCGGATTGAAGAAATTGCAAAAATAAAGCCGCAGGTTCATGTTCTGGAAATCGGTTCAGCAATAGGCTATTCTGCAATACAATTTGCCCGAACTGCAGAAAACGTTTTTGTTACCACCATAGAAATTGATATAGACCGCCACCTTAAAGCCCAGCAAAATGTAAGCGATTCAGGATTAAAAGATAGAATTACAACTATTTACGGCGATGCACTTGTTACCCAGATTGACGGTCAGTTTGACCTTATTTTTATAGATGCCGCAAAAGCCCAGTACATTAAGTTTTTTGAAAAATACAAGGAAAATCTCGCCGATGGTGGAATCATAATCAGCGACAATCTATCCTTTCATGGAATGGTAGAAGATCTTTCACTTACTAACAATTACAGTACAAAAAAGCTGGTCAAAAAGATTCAAAAATACATTGAGTTTTTAAAGACAAATCCAGATTTTACAACCGAGTTTTTCAAATGCGGTGACGGGATTTCGGTCAGCAAGCGAGCCTAAACTTTATTCTACCAGAGCCTTAATAGTCAAACAGGCAACTGATCTGGTAAGCGACTGTCTTTCCTTTTCTATAAGCTGATTGCAGCGGTCAATTTTGGCGTTGAGAACATCGGTTTCGGAACCATAACCCGACTGAAAAATTGTTTCCTTCTGCTTTATTTTAGAATCCGCGGCCTCAAGCTTAAGCTCCTGATACTCAATCTTCATAGTGCATACATCGACCGTATTCCACTGCTTGTTCAAGGTCTGCTTAATTGTAGAACGGGCATCCAGCTGATTAATATCCGCAACTTTAGCTTCACTAATTTTTCGCGAAACATCGTTAAGTTTTTTGCCCCCATCCCAAATTGTTGTTTTTATTCCCAGCGAAACATTAAGCGAATAATCATCCTTACGCCGCCAGTTTGGTTCAGTAAAAGGAAAACGGGAACCACCGTAACCAGCCGAAGCCTGCAAAGCTAAATCGGGCTTCCAGTTAACATAACCGCGGGCAATTTTTTCTGCGAGCTCATTCACATTTTTCAACTGGCTAAGCATTTTTATAGAAAGCTGCTGTCCTGATAAAGCCCTTTCTTCAGCTTCAGCCCTATTCAAAGCCATAATCGCTGCAAGTTCAACTTCATCAACCGCATAATCTATATTGCCCCTTGTAAGTCCCTCAAGCCCACAAGTCCGCTCCAACTCCAAAAACTGATTTTTAATCTGTTCCGCAATATCCTGCTGGGCAATTTCCAGTTCCTTGGCCTGAATTCTTGCCTCCACAACATCCTGATGCAGCAGCATACCAGATTTTTCCGCATTTTCGCTGGTTTCAACAAGCCTCTGGGCAAAAACTTTTTCTTCCTCAAGAATCTCAACAATCTTCTGTAAATAGTATAAACTAACAAGTCGGATTTCCAGCTCCGTTTCCTTCTGCTGCAGCTGAGATTCAATTTGGGTCTGCTTAATTTCTACAACCTGCTTGTAAAGCTTAACCGCATTTTCCAGCTTGCCCCAGGTAAAAAGTGGCTGAGTTAATGAAAGCTGAAAATTATAGAGAGTATTTTCCATTCCATCATAAATCTTTATACTCTGCCCCGAAGAAACAGGTCTTACTCCACTAGTACCAAGAACTTCACCCCATTGAATAGAATTTAAAACATCATCCACATTCAGATAAATTGCGTCCACGGGCGGATTAAGCATATAAGTTCCACTCACCTGTAAATCAATGCTTGGTCCTAACCCCGCCTTTGCATCTTTTAAATCCAGCTTTGCCTGCTCATATTCCTGATTCAATTTTAAAAGCTCAGGATTATTCTGCAGCAGTAAAGCCTTTAATTCATCCAAAGTGTAGGAAAAAAGCGGAAAAGAAAAGATTAAAAATGTTACAATCAAAAAAAAGCGTTTCATAAAAACTAATTAATCGTTAAAACCTCACTGTCCTTATCACTACGCAGAAGAAACTCTTTTAATACCGTCCCATCTTCCTTTTGCAGTTGAACCTTAGTACTTGAATATCGCCCGGTATAAGAAGAATCCATCCAAAAATGACTGCTTCCACCAAGACCACTAAAATAACCATGAGTCTGATTTCCGTTGTTGCCTCGGGCTTGAGTTGTAGTATAGGTTTCTCCATAATCCACAGTAAAAGCCCCGTCTGCATCAACTCCCTTTAAGAAAAGATGAATACCATCGCTTTCTGCACTGCTTGTATCACCTACAGTTCCGCTAACAGCCGGCAGTGCGTGTTTTATTGATTTTCCATAAAAATTAAAGGTATAGGGACTGTTGAGTACACTTCTTTCAACTCCTTTTTTGCCTTCGCCATAACCAATTTCATTTGTATAAAAGGAATAGTCGCCGTCCTCCTGACCATTTTTGCAACCCTTCCATTCAACAAAATCGGCTTCTCTTGCCTGATAATAATTTACAAAAACCGTCGGTGTATTTTCAATTCCAGTGTTTGTATAAGTTGAAAGACCCGAAACTCCTTCCTCTGTTTTATAGCGTGGATAGCGAATTGTAAGACTTCCAGAACCAGTGATTGTCTGTGAATAAACTTTATCTGCAAGATCAGAAGCTGTATCTGTATTCTGAGGAACGGTTACCTCCACAAAAACAGGCTGATTTGTCTGCTCCTGATTTTTTGCATCTATAAAGTTCAGAGTGATTGAAGTTCGCTTTACAATTGAAGTCATTTCTGTGACAGAATAATCAGAAGAATTGTCCGACATTATTATTCTTTCTTCCTTCTGGCAGCCGTAATCTTCATGATAAAAAATCAAATAGATTTTTGTATAGTCAGCATCCTTACCAAAAGAAGATTTAAAAGCATTTTCTTTCCATATAAGTTTACTGATTGACCAGCTGCCATCGTTTCCTGTAGATGTATGACCATAATATTCTGCTTGCGGACTAAAGGGCTGAGCTTTTGTTCCCTTAGACCAACGATTGTAATCTACATCACGATCAGAACTGCTTGTATAGGCATAAATATCAACATTTGCAATTCCAGTTTTAGGATTCGCATTTGATTCTGCATCTACAACTGTGCCACCTGTTCCACCACTGAACACACTGTAACAAGCAGTAAATGCAATACAAGCAAAAATTACACAGCTAACACAAAGCAGAGCCTTTAATTTTTTCAAAAAAAACTTAATCATAATCCTTCCTCAAAATCTTATAATGTCATTGTCGGACTTGATCCGACAATCTGTTTTAGAAGATTCCCTTGTCAAGCACGAGAATGACGTCTCTTTTTCTTTAGTACCCTTTTTTCTGTCATATAATATAAAACCGGAATTAAAATCAAAGTAATTAAAGTAGAAGTTAAAAGTCCACCAACAATTGCCTGTCCCATTGGTGCATAAAGTTCCGTTCCTTCACCCTTGCTTACCGCCATTGGAATATCGCCCAAAAGGGTTGTAAGAGTTGTAATTAAAATTGGCTTTATTCTGGAAGCAGAACCATCTACCACACTGCCCCGCAAGAGCTTGTCTTCTTCATCCTCAGAAAGAGAAACTGTCCATTCACCATCTTTATTCTGCTTACCTTTTTCCATTGCAATTTCAAGTCGCCTTTGTCTGCGGATTTGATTAATATAATCCACCAGAATAATTCCGTTATTTACAACTACACCCGCCAGAGAAATAAGTCCAAGCAGAGAAAGAAGATTTAAAGTTGAACCAAAAATCAAAAGTCCAGCGGCAACTCCAATAAAACAGAAAGGAATAGAAAACATAATAAGCAAAGGCTGACGGAAGCGTTCAAACTGAATTACCATAACTACATAAACCAGGAAGACTGCTATAAGAAGTGCAAGCGCCATCGGCTTTACCATATCGCCAATCATAGCCATAACACCACCGGCCTTACTGCTTACTCCATTTGGCAAAGGATTTTTAGCAAGGTATTCATTCACACGGCGGCTTACATTTGCGGTATTTTCACTTGTCAACGTTGCAGTAACTGTAATCTTTTTTGCCCTGTCGGAATGGTTGATTTGCGAAATTGATTTTTCTACCTTTACATCGCTAAGATTTGCAAAGGAAACATTCTGCTTATTCTGGGTGATTATATGAATATTATTGATTGTATCTGGAGAAATGTTCTGGTCTGCAATATTAGAAGAAAGTCTGATATTATAACGCTTTCCACTCTTCTCATCCTTATAGCGACCAGCATCCATTCCCTGAAAAAGGATTGCACTTGTAATTCCGGCTTCATAGCTTGTAATTCCAAGGCTGCTCAAATACTCCTGACTCATATCGATTATCATTGTTGAAGTGTCAAAATCGGTATCAAGGCGGGCAGTAACAACCTCAGGATCATTTTCAAGGAACTTTTTAACACCGCTTGCAGTTTGATAAAGAGTATTCAAATCTTCGGAAATAAGGGTAAGTCCGTAACCTCCACCATCGGTTACATAGCCCATAAGCTTGTCAAAACCACCATTCTGAACCGAAACCTTTGAATCCGGTAGAACTGCACTCCAGATTTCCTGCATCTGGAACATAATATCGTGGACATCTCTCTTACGCTGGTCAACTGGAAGTAAAACTACGTGAGCATAGGCACATTCAGCTGTAGTCGTTCCAAAACCACCTTTATTCTGGCTCTGACCAATGTAATAAACTACCGACTGCATTTCGGGTACATATTTTTTCATCAATTTTTGGGCAACTTCAATTTTACTTCGGGTCTGCTCAATACTTGTTCCTATTGGAAACTCTGCCTCAATATAAAAATCACCGTTATCGGTAGAAGGAATGAAGGCAATTCCAAGGCGGACTGTGATAAAGCCGGAAAAAATCAAAAGGAAAAGAGCAAACACAATTACAAAGGTTTTATTATTCAGTGCAAGATTAAGTGCCTTGTCGTAAAAGTTTTCAATTTTCTTCATTGCAAGGTCAAACTTACGCGGCTTAGCACGAACTTTTGGGCCAGAATCTTTTAAAATCAGTTTTAAAAGATAAGGCACAACAATAACTGCAACAAAAAAGGAAGCAAAAATGGCAAGGATGATTGCAATTGAAACATCGTGTAAAATCTGACCAATCAAACCATTCAAAAGAGCAATTGGAATAAATACAACCATTGTTGTTGCGGCCGAGGCAAGAATACTGGCAGAAACTTCATCCCAGCCCTTATAGATTGACTGACTAACGGTATATTTAAGCTCACCGCTTTTACTGTCGCGTTCACCATAATAGCGGTAAATCTGTTCCAGCATTACCGAAGAGCCGTCTACAACCATTCCAAGCGAAATTACAAGACCGGAAAGGCTCATAAGATTCAGGGAAACATCAAAGAGCTTTAAGCCGATTAAAGCAAAAAGAATACAAAGGGGAATTGAAATTGAAATTACAAGGGTAGCCCGCCAGTCTGCCATAAAAAGCAGGATTACAAGAATTGCAAAAATTACCCCCATAATTCCAGAACGTAAAACAGTTGTAAGGGAAGATTTTACAGAACGGCTGTCGTCCGAAATTATATGGAATTGAACTGCTCTACCTGTTTCCTTTTCTGCCTGAGCAAGTACCTTTTTTACGTTTTTAATAATTCCAACTGTATCGCCATCAAGACGTTTGCGGATATTTACTATTACAATTGGATTATCGCCATCGTGTACATAATAATTATGTTCTGGATGAACCAGCTCAACTTTAGCAATGTCCTGAATGCGGATTATGTTTGAGCCATCAGCGACTCCAACCGGCAGATTTTTGATGTCGTCTATAGAATCAAAGGAGCCGGAATATCTAACCTGAATGTCGCGGTTTTCAAAAGAAGCATTGCCCAAAGGAAGCGTAACATTTCCATAATTCAAAACCTGAAAAACTGAAGCAACAGATATTCCATGGGAAGTAAGTTCATCAATATTAATTTTAACAGAAAGCTCCAGCTCTTCACCACCTTCTATGCTGATTTCAGAAACTCCATCAATCTGGGTAAGGCGGGACATAAGTTCATCATTCAAATAACCGGTGATTCGTTCCGTATCATTACCGGCTGTAACTGCAAAGGAAATGATTGGAACCATATTCATACCGCCAACAATTGCAACCGGGCTTCCAGAGATTCCTTCCGGTAATTTGTCTTTAAGCTGAGTGATTCTATAGCGGAGCTCTTCAATCTGGTCGTTTACGTCATAGCCGTCCTGGTAGGTTATGGTAATCATACAGAAGGAATTGTAGGAAGAACTGTCTATTGCCTTAAAATGCGGAACTGTTACAAAATCATCTTCAAGAACGCTGGTAACATCCTTTTCAATATCTTCTGCACTTGCACCCGGATAAATTGTGTAAACTACGGCCTGGGGCATGTAGATTTCGGACATAAACTGTGTATGTGTGCCCGAAAGCGAATAAATACCAAAAAACAGAAGCACTATAAGGAGGATAGAAATAATTACAGGATGTTTTACAGAAAACTCAGAAACTTTCACTCTTCTATACCGTATTCCTCTAGTACCTGCTCATACAACTTAACCTTCTGTCCGTCAAAAACAAAGTTCTGACCGTCGATAACAAAAAAGTTGTCCTTGTACTGGCTGTCTACTATAAAAAACTCGCCGTCATCGGGACTTTTTTCTGCCTGAATATATTTAACTGTCTGCGATTCTGGTTGATAAATGTAAAAACTGCCGTCCATTTTTTTTGTTTGAACTGGAAGAACCGGAACATTTTTATGTGTTCTGTAGGCAACCTTTACCTTAACAAACATTCCCGGTCTAAAACGGTCGCCAGGATTATCAAGGCGGCAAACAACTTCAAAGTTTTTGCTTTCCGGTGAAACATAAGGGGCTATATTTTCGATTGTGGCAGAGGTAATTGCATCCTCATACATTCCCTGCTCTGCCGGACGAATTATTTCTACTGCTAGATTTTCCCGCTCCATGGTAAAAAGGTCAAAATATTTTTCTGCAACCTTGAGGCGTACAACCTGGTTAGATAAATCTGCAAGCACGGCAACCGGACTTGTCTGAGTTCCAATACTTCCCACTGCCTGATTTGCCATAAGAATTGTACCTTCTACGGGAGCCCTAACCTCGGTATAACCCATCTGCAGTTTTGCCAAATCATACTGGGCGGTAGAAGCATCATACTGGGCGCGGGCATTATCATAATTCTGCTGAGAAGTTGCTCCAGATTTATATAGATTTTCTATTCTTTCAAAGGTGCTCTTTGCCGCAAAATAAGCTGCCTGAGCCTGCAACACCTGCTGGCGAAAGGGTTCATCATCAATTTTTGCCAGAAGAGTATCTTTTTTTACAAAATCTCCAGCCTTTGCAGGGTATTCCGTAATGGTTCCAGAAACAAAAGGCACAACCGGAATCATAGCTTTTGCTTCTACATAACCGCTGATTGTAATAGATTCAACAAGGTCACGAATTTCCGGCTTTTGAACCCGCACGCTGGGCAGAATATCTTCTTTTTCTTCAGGAGCTTTTTTATTTGTAACTAAAAAACTTAGACTGACAAAAACAAGGGCAACTAAAACAACTGCCATTATTCTTATCAATTTTTTAACAGCTGACTTCATGTTAGTTGAAAATTTAATAACAAAAAAAGCAGAATTCAATAGACAATTCTTTCTCATTGTCTAATAATTTAGCTATGACTAACGACCTTCAATCTTCAGAAACAAAATTCAAAATGGCAGAGGCTCTTAAAAAGCTGGTAAACTACAAGGCTTTTTCTAAAATCACTGTTGGTGATATTGTAAATGAATGTGGCCTAAACCGTAATTCCTTTTATTATCATTTTGAAAACATGTATGATTTACTCTACTGGACTTATGACCAGGAAATTCAGAATATAACGACCTCTTTTCAAAATGCAAATGCCGATTACACACAGAGCTTTGAGTTTATTTTATCCTA